>DATFVA010000266.1:0-15547 GCA_035260565.1 Ignavibacteriaceae bacterium
TGTAGCCCTTGGCGAATTTGTTGCAGGACTGTTTACAAAAGATGACAAGCTTGCGGAGACATTATATAAAAAGGGATTAAATACATATGACAGACTGTGGAGACTTCCGATGTGGGATGATTACAATGATCTGATCAAGAGCGATGTGGCAGATGTTAAGAATGTGGGAGGAAGATGGGGCGGGGCAATCACTGCCGCTAAATTCCTTGAGAAATTTGTTGATAAGAATATTTCATGGGCGCATCTCGATATCGCTGGTCCGGCTATGGCCAACAGCTTCAATAATTACACTAAGAAATATATGACCGGATTTGGTGTACGGCTTCTATTTGATTTCCTGGCAAACCCTGAAAAGTAAACCCCGGATTGTACTTTGTATGCGGAAATAACTTAATATTTTGAGAGAATCTTCCCGTCTTTCATTTCGTATACTTTGTCGGCAAGATTCACAAGTCCTGTATTATGAGTGACAATTACAAAAGTCTTGCCCATCTGATCTCTTAAATTTATTAAAATCTGGTGCACGGCTTCACTATTTTCAGAATCAAGGTTTCCTGTCGGCTCATCAGCCAGAATGATATCCGGATCATTTGCTAAGGCTCTGGCGACCGCAACCCGCTGCTGTTCACCCCCCGATAATTCTGCAGGTTTATGATTGATCCTCTCTTGCATTCCGACAGCTTCGAGCAGTTCAGCCGCTTTTTGAGAGGCAGTATTTAAGGATTTACCCATAATCATCTGGGGAATAGATACATTTTCCAGAGCTGTAAATTCCGGCAGAAGATGATGAAATTGAAATACGAACCCAATATTTTTATTCCTGAAACGTGCAAGTTTATCGTCAGTCAGCTGAAAAAGGTTCTGGTCATTAAAAAATACTTCCCCCGAGTCAGGCCTGTCAAGTCCGCCCATTATATGGAGCAAGGTGCTTTTACCCGCACCGGATGCTCCCACAATTACTGAAATTTTGTTACTTTCTATTTCAATATCTACAGAACGCAATACTTCAAGTTTAACTTTTTTTGTGTTCTGATAACTTTTAATGATATTCCGGGTTCGAAGAATCAATTGATGCCTATTTTATGAATTAAGTAATAATAATATCTTATTATAATAAGATAACTTACGGGTAATGATTAAATCAGATTATTCCCATTTTATTGCTTCAATAGTATTTATTTTTGCTGCTTTCTTTGCAGGAAATAATGAAGCAAGGAATGTCAGCAGCAGAGATGCACCGCTTACAAAGAAAAAGTCGCTCAATCTTAACTGAAGCGGCAAAGAATCTATTTTATATTGAGTTGGATCCAACGGATATATATTAAACTTTAACTGGAGGAAACATATGAAATAACCCAGGAAGAGACCGGCAATAGTTCCAATAATCCCGATCAGTATCCCTTCATACATAAAAATCTTCAATATAGACTTCTGTTGTGCTCCCATTGAATGGAGAACGCCGATGTCGCGTTTCTTTTCAATAACCGACATAGACAATGAACCTAATATATTGAATGATGCAACGGCAATTATCAGACACAAAATTATATATGCCGTCCACCTTTCTATCTGCATAACTGAATATAAATCCCTATGGAAATCGTACCATGTCTCGATCCTGTAATCTTCAGCGGGCAGCACCTTCTGTAATTGTGCTTTTACATCAAAGGATTCATCGATATCATTCAAGCGGATATCGTATCCCTGGATATGATCCTTATAACCAAGGAGATTTTGCGCAAACTGTAATGATGTGAATATGTAAGAATCATCGTATTCATTATTTGTTGTGCTGTAAATTCCCGAAAGAATAAATTTTTCAGTTTTAGGTGCTGCGAACTGTGTGACAGCTTTTTCAATTCCGGCAGGGGAAAGGAGGGTAAGCGTATCGCCTATTAACGTCTGCATCCTGTCGGCCAGATGGAGTCCAAGCAGCATCTCAGGATATATTCCTTTCTGAGCAAGAGAATATTTTCCATACAGCATACTCTGTTCAATATCGTAGATGCTTTCCCCCGAACTGACATCTATGCCTTTAAGGTTTACCACCTGGAATAATCCTGCTCTGAAAGCAAGAACCTTTCCGCTTACATAGGGAGAAAATTTTACTACCTCACTGTTTTTACTGAGAACTGAATCAAGCCGCTCAACTGCTTTTCCATTATCCGGATTCAAAATCTCAACCCGTATATGAGGATCGAAGTTTACGAGAAATGATGTAACAAGACTTCCGAAACCATTGAATACAGACAGAACAACAATCAGGGCTGCAACGCCGATTGTTATGCCGCCGATAGAGAGTATGGAGATTATCGTAATGAAATTAACCTTATGTTTTGAAACCAGGTATCTGCGTGCAATAAAATTCTCAAATTTCATCCGAACCTCAGACTGTTAACCGGCTGTATTCGTGAGGCAACATAGCTGGGAATTACGGAAGCAATTATACAGAGCACGAATGTAAGCAATGATACTCCTGCAAATGTATACCATTTTAAAAGAATCGGTACGGTTGAAACAAAGTAGACCGAAGAGGGGAGCGATATAATATTAAATTCCAGCTGGATTCCCATTAATAGCAGGGCCAAAAAATTCCCCAGGATTATTCCTACAATTGCAAGGAATATACCCTGGTAAATAAATACTGAGGTTATCTGCCGTTTAGTTGCCCCAAGTGATTTGAGCATACCCACGTCTCTTGTCTTTTCAAGCACTATCATAAGAAGTGTGCCGATAATATTAAAAACAGCCACGATTATTATTAGTCCAAGTACTATCGGTATTGGTTTCTTCTGCAGTTCAATCCATGTAAAAATATTCCTGTGTGTCTGGTATATCGATGCAACCTTATGGGGATAGTGCAGGTTCTCTGAAAGGTATTTTGTAAGGCTGTCGATCCTGGAAATATCCGTAAGCTTGATATCGTATCCGTTGACATTATCGCCTAGTGAGAAGAGGTTTTGCGCAGCCTTAAGATTTACATAAGCGAAAAGATCATCGTACTCAGCCATACCACTCTCAAAGATACCGGCAATCTTAAATTGTTCAATATTCGGCAGAGTCCCCGGTTCCGGTATTTTATCATTCTTCAGAGCGAACACAATCACCTTATCTCCCAGTCCTACCAGTAACTTATCTGCAAGCTTTCTACCTATTACAATAGCCGATGAATCCTGCAGATCGAAATTTCCGGCAACAATATTATTCCTGATCCTTAGCGCTTTATTACCAGGGGTTATCCCTTTTATATTTACTCCATCTTTTATCTTTTTGCTGCTGATAATAGCCAATTTAGAAATAAACGGGTTCACTTCTTTACCATATGGTGCGATCATCTGCTTTATCTGTGGAAGCATTTCCCGGTATTTGGGAACAACGGATGTATAGGAGGATACAGTTATATGCGAGTCAAAATCAATGATTTTATTGGTCAGGGTATTTGCAAAACCGGTTAAAATACTCAGTGCAATTATGAGCGTGGCCACGCCCAGGGAAATCCCGATTATTGAGATTGAAGAAATAAACGTGATAAATTTAGAACCTTTTTTAGAAAGGATAAATTTTTTCGATACAAAAAAAGGAAATGACATCAAATATTTTCCGATATTACTTTGATAATTTAATCAAGATTGCGAACAGTTGAAAATTGAACAGAACTGAATATCGGGATCATTACTGGCTGCAATCGAAATAAATAAACATCCTTTTCAACATTGAATAAATTGAAGAACTATTTGAAGTCTGATCGCAGTAAAAAGAGACCTAAGAGAAGTTCCTGCTGATGTGCAGACAGCCATTACATAATACAGCAGCAGCAATTTTTGAAAAGATTAGTAAAAATATCAGGCAAATACATTGTTTTTTTAGAAGATATGGAATATATTTGATACTCTTTTTTATGAAAATAATTAAAAATTAGTTCTTTTTACATCCCGATATTTATCGGGATTAAATTTGATAGGCAATTCGGGGCGTAGCGTAGCCCGGTTCATCGCGCCTGCTTTGGGAGCAGGAGGTCGCAGGTTCGAATCCTGCCGCCCCGACAAGACGTTCTTTTAATTATTGGAATTAATCCGGTTCTTCGCATCCCGACATGGTCGGGAAGGTCGCAGGTTTCCCGATTTTATCGGGACCGCCGCACAAAGAGAAGTTCTTTAAGTATTGATGTTTTTGATTACTATTGAACTGCGCCCGTAGCTCAATGGATAGAGCATCAGCCTTCTAAGCTGAGGGTTAGTGGTTCGAATCCACTCGGGCGTACAATCCATATGGTGAGCGTAGCTCAGTTGGTTAGAGCACCAGGTTGTGGCCCTGGGGGTCGTGGGTTCAATTCCCATCGCTCACCCGAAACAGTTCTTAATATTTTTATTGTGATTTCCCAGGCCCTATCGTCTAGTGGTTAGGACATCGCCCTTTCACGGCGGTAACAGGGGTTCAAATCCCCTTGGGGTCACTAAAGCTCTGAAATCTTTTCAGGGCTTTTTCATTTTAAATACAGTTCTTATGTGCTGTATCCATTTTTTTTCCGCTCCCGGTGGGGAAATAAAATTGATTCTTATCCGGAGATTAAGTACGTTGCGAAAAAAAGTAAGGTGGGGATATGAAAAATTCAGCATATCTGATTATAATTTTTCTTGTATTAATTTTCTCTTCTGACAAAGCCCAATCTAATTTTAATATGGATTTGTATAAACAGTTCCTGCAGGAACATCAGGATATGACTACTCAGCAGCTCCTGGATATGCATCCGGCCGGGTCATTTACAGGCGATCTCAATCTTTCCTATGAGGATGCACTTTATTTTGATTCGCTGAGCAATTATTATCAAATGACAGAATACGAGAAATCTCTTATTCAGCAAAATGGTTTTATGGTAAGTCAGCGGCTCTCAAAAACTTCATTCGGCGAAGCTATCCTTGAAATTTTCCAGAAGGATTACCCGGTCTTTGTATCCACTGATGCCATCTTACACTCTTTACATATTTCGTACGACAGAATTCTGAAGCAAATAGAACTTGGTTATCTTAACGAAAGTGTACAGCAGATGTTGTCTGATCTCCGCTCGGCAGAGGCACAGCTGAACGCTGCATACGGCAGTGAACCAGGAATGATGACAATGCTGAAAGATGTGGACGTTTACCTGACAGTGGCATTGAAACTTTTCGATGAAAGCTCCCAGCCTTATTATCCGGAAAATAATGCATTGGTTACTTTTCTTGTTAATAAAGCTGTTAACGCACAGGGAATGGATACACTGTCGCTTTTCTCAGATGCCTGCCGTTTTTTCGACTGGAGTCAGTTGAAACCGAGGGGACATTATGATGACGATGAACATCCTGAACTTAGAAACTATTTCCGTGCGATGATGTGGCTTGGAAGGACTGAGATTTATCTGATAAAACCCCAATCATTCCCGGAGACCTGTCCTGCTCAGTCATTTACTGATATTCAGCGCCAGGTAATTGATGCGGTATTGATAAGAGAGCTTGCTGATCTGTCTTCCTCACAGACCCGTTATGAAGAGATTGAACAGATATTGAAATTTTTTGTAGGAGATCCGGATAACGTAACTCTCGATAATATGGACTTTATGCGGAATGCAATTTCTCTGCAGAGTGCCGATCAGCTGCTGGATAGTCTTAAAGTAGTTGAATTTCAGGATACCCTGAAAAACCAGACATTCGCCTATCAGCTCATTCTCTCACAGCTTCTATACAGTGATCCGCTCAAACCCGATAGTATAGTTCCTGCTTCATCATTTTTGCTGTTCGGACAACGGTTTGTAATTGATTCGTATGTAACAGGGAGCGTTGTCTTTGACAGGATAAAATATCTTGGGGAAAAAATATGCAGATTGTTTCCTTCCACCCTCGATGTCCTCTTTGCGCTGGGAAATGATGCCTCAGCACAGCTGCTGACGAGTGAACTGGATGCTTTTCATTATTCTACAAACCTGGCAGCGTTAAGGTACCTCATAAATTCATACGATAATACATTCTGGGAAGGCACAATTTATAATAACTGGCTGGAGGCAATCAGAGAACTGAATCCGCCGGGCGATAGAACCGGACTGCCCGGTTTTATGAAGACTGCTGCATTCTGGCAGGAAAAAATGAATACCCAGCTGGCATCCTGGACAGAGCTGCGGCACGATAACCTTTTATATGCAAAGCAGTCTTATACAGGCGGAAGTATCTGTTCATTTCCTTACAGCTACGTTGAGCCTTTTCCGGAATTCTATGCTGCGCTGAAGATATTATCAACCAAAGCAATAAACTATTTCGGAAATCTGAATCAGCTTGATCCGAATATCAAAGCAAACGTTATAGATTACTTTAACCACTTTTATGCATCATCCGATACACTTCAGGCTGTTTGTGAAAAAGAACTGAACAATGAAATGTTGAGTCCGTCTGAAATATCATTCCTAAAATCAATGCTGTACCAGGAGCAGACCAGCGGCGAATACATTAATGGCTGGTATGCTAAAATGTATTATCAGGATTATTCAGCGGGTGAACTTGGCTATGAGGGGCTGATGAACAGCAACCATATTGTCGCTGATATTCACACCATACCAACCGACTGTGATGGGACGATGATGGGTTGGGTAAAACACGTAGGCACCGGGCCAATTAATCTTGCCGTTATTGTAACTCCGCAGAGCGACGGCCAGCTTACTGCTTTTGTCGGTCCGGTAATGAGTTATTATGATTATACGACTACCAACTTTCTCCGCCTTAACGATGATGAATGGGATAATACATATCTCGAGGAAGCATTAAGACCCGACTGGGTAAACCTTTATCTTGCCGACTCTACAGGTGAATCGAGGGGAAACGGAGGAACATTAATTACTTCTGTTAAGGAAAAGGATCAGGGTAATTTTATTCCGCGGAGTGAGATGGTAATTAATAATTACCCCAATCCGTTTAACCCCAGTACCATCATCGCCTTTACAATTCCCTATGATTTAACCGGTAAGTTTGTAGAACTGAATATATATGACATCACAGGAAGCCTCGTGAAAACCCTGATAAGAAAGGAGCTTTCTGCCGGAAATTATGCTGTGCGCTGGGATGGGAATAACGATAAAGGCTTTAAAGCTCCAAGCGGCATATATATATACAGTCTGAAAGCAGGCAACAGGATTAAAAACGGCAAGATGACGCTGCTGAAATAAATTAGTACTGAATTAGTGTTTTTATATTACCAAACCCCAGTATTCCCCGGGAAATAACAAACCCCTGCAGATATAAAAATGCAGGGGTTTATAGCGCCCTCGACAGTAACTCATAACTACCTGTGATAAACATAAATGAAATAATTCACTTGCGCATCAGTACAATTACTGAATTTTGAAAAAAATAATATAAAAATTCGAGCTTTAATGCTCATTGTGTGGAAATATTGAACACTATTTATACTCAAAGGATATTATTAAATACAGGGTAGGCAGGGGATCCGGCAAAGTTGACCGACAAAAATTGATAATTCGGATTGAATTTTATTCCACCCGGTTGATAAACACTAAATTTATACCATTTTAGATATTTTTTTTCTGAAGCTTATGGTACGCAATTTGTCAATCTAAAGATTATTTACTGAAGGGATAAAAATGCTTAAAAAGAAAATAAACCTACTCGTAATTCATTTAGTATTTTCTGCTGTATGGTTTTCAGCTCTCAACTGCAACGGAGATAAAGGTGTTGAACCACCCCCACCCACTACAATCAAAATATCAGTCCGGTCCGCTGTCGATTCGACAATCATAAGCGGTGCAAACGTCGTATTATATAATGCAAATAGCGGTGAACCAATCCAGCGGGCAGCTTCCGGTAATGAGGGCTCAGCAGTTTTCACCGATTTGAATGAAGGCAGTTATTACGTAAGAATTGCTGCGCAGGGATTCCGGGAACTGCCATCAGCGAATGTTAGTCCAATTCCATTTTCAGTTTCAATTCGTCAGACGTATGAACAATCATATTATCTGGATACATTGCAGGGAGTGTACGGGAAGATGGATGGATATGTTAACCCAACCCTAGCCGGATTCCTGATTGTTGCTGTATCCGTTCCCGAAGGCACAGAGTCTCATTCTTATTCAGGTCCCGACGGATTCTTCGCTTTATTCAATGTTCCGTTCGGTACTTACCAGGTTTATGGTGTAAAATCAGGCTTCAATAGTTCGGCTGCACCGGAAATTACACTTACACCGGGATCTCCCGATGCAGAAGTTCAGCTTACAATGTACCAGGTACAGGGATCAACTTTATCAGGGATGGTCACTTTTCTGGCCTCCGAAAACGGAATCATTGATATATCAATCCTTGACAAAAATTCTCATTCAGTTGTAAGCGGACTAACAACAGAAATAAATGCCGACAGGAATTACGTGCTCAATTATATTCCTTCGGGCGATTATACTGCATGGGCTTCGTATGAAAATGATGGTTATGTAATGGATCCCGACTGGATATTCAAGAATCCCGGGGCACTTGATATCACATTTACATCGCAGAACGCACTGATCCTCAACTTCAGTGTAACGGATGCTATAACTATAATTTCTCCTACCAATCCCGATGACCTGATCATTCCTGTAGTTGCGGATTCTACAGTACCCACCTTCCGCTGGGATCCGTATCCCCAGGCAAAAGAATACATTATTGAAGTCAGAGATATAAACGGTAACCTTGTATGGGGCGGATTTGATGAAAACGGAATAATACGTCATTCCCAGATACTGAGATCATTTAACAGTGTGATTTTTAATTTTGACGGCTCTGCTTTAAGTCAGCTTCAGGAAGGGCAGGTTTATCAATGGAAGATCTATGCCGATGATGATATAGCGCCTGATGTACAGACATTACTTTCAAGCAGTGAGGATCAGAAAGGTCTGTTCATGATACCTTAGCCTGATAGGTATAACACAATCCTTTTTATGCGGCAGTATTATTAATCAGTTGTTACCTGCTGCCGCAGCTTTAATCGAAAATGATTTAGAATAATTATAGAATTTGTGCAAGAAGGGGAGAAGTGCAACTGAAGGGATATATCAAAAATTTACAGTGAATCAGCCTGCCATAATCTTATTCACGTGCTCAGAGTAAAACGGTGACTTTACAAGTTGTTTTCAGCAATTGTCCACTTTAATCGTTCTGCCTGCACTATATATTAAAATTTGAAACCAATATCATTTTTAATATTTATAAGGAAGCAGCTATGAGAAACAGGAATTCCCTCCCGGTAATGAACACTTGTTATTCGTTTGTAATTTTATCAGCCCTTATTTTTTTTATGCTCATCAGCGGATGTAAAAAGAATGATTATTCTACCAGTCCTTCAGGCGGAACACCCGGAACTAATGAAATCTTCATCCAGGGATTCTCTTTTGCATCAGGCACAAAAACTATTTCTAAAGGAACTACAATAATGTGGACAAATAAAGACGGGGCGACTCACACTGTTACCAGCGGAACACCCGGATCACCGTCAGGCGCCTTTAGTTCCGGAAATATTGGTCCACAGGGTTCATTCAGCCATACCTTCAATCAAACCGGTGTATTTAAATATTATTGCTCGATTCATACGAATATGACTGCTACAATCACTGTTCAGTAAATATTAAAACGATATTCTTTTGCCGGACTTTAATTTCTGTTTAATTTAACGTCTCAATTTATTCGGAAACAGACATTGAAATCAAAGCACTGGTTTGCATTTATCCTGCTGGGAGCAATATGGAGTTCATCATTTATGTGGATAAAGATTGCTCTGTATGAAGTTGACCCGGTTACCCTTGTGGCGTTCCGTGTTTTATTTGGTTTGCTCTTCGGTGCCGGAGTATTGGTTATACGCAGGATCAAAGTTCCTAAAGAGTTCAAAACCTGGATACCATTAATTGTTCTCGGGATTACCAACCTTGCCATTCCTTTTTTTCTAATTGCCTGGGGAGAACGCTCTATAGATTCATCTGTAGCTGCAATACTGGATTCAACAGTTCCTCTTTTTACAATATTTCTTGCTCATTTTTTACTGAAAGATGACAGGCTGACTTTACTGAAAATCCTTGGATTGGTGATAGGATTCTCAGGTGTAGTTGTACTATTAAGCAAAAATATCGGTGCGGTTTCAAGCACTATCCCCGGGCAGGCGGCTGTAATTCTCGCTTCTGTGTTTTATGCAGGCAGCGGGGTATATGTAAGACGAACCACACAGGATATTCAGCCAATACTTAGGAGCATCGGGCCTCTGCTTTCAGCATCCGTTATTATGTGGGCGACTGTATTCCTGACAAATAACTCTGTTCCGGTTCCTCAACTTGAAATTACCTGGATTGCCTTACTGTTCCTCGGTGTAATCGGATCAGGAGTGGCTTTTATTCTCGCCTTTTATCTTATTCACGAAATTGGTCCGACAAGGACGAGCATGGTAACATATATTTTCCCCCTGGGGGGCGTTATCCTCGGGGTTATTTTTTTGAATGAACAAATCACCTGGCAATTAATTGCAGGTGGAATTTTAATCGTCTCCAGCCTTATTATAGCCGGCCGTGCTGATTAGACCCTCTTTGAAATATTAAGGGAGAAACTGGTTTCCCCGGATTAATTGTTTTTCCGTAACGTCAACTACACATACCAAATTCTAACTTAACCGAAAAGTGTTGAAAATGTTCTGTATATGTTCCTGATCATATTATATAAGCATGAATTTCTTTAAACATAAAATGTTAATCGCATTAGTTTTAAGTAATTAAACAAAGATTGACCGTCTGATAAATTATAAGTTAAATTGATAATAAACACAATTATAATAGTTCTTAATTATTAAGATTTATAAAAGAAAGAATACCAAAAGCGGTTTTCTGGTTACACAAATACCATTAAAAAAATGTAAAAGGAGGATTAAATATGTCCGAATTCCACGAACCGCCTGAAGACCTGAGTCCGGAAACCAGGGATTTCAGGCGTGCATTAAACTCACTAAAAGAGGAGATCGAAGCTATCGACTGGTATCAGCAGCGGATAGATTCTACGAAAGATGAAGAGCTTAAAAAAATTATTGAGCATAATAAGCTGGAGGAGATGGAACATGCGATGATGGCTCTTGAATGGCTCCGCCGGAATATGCCGGGATGGGATAAAAAAATGAGGCAGTATTTATTTAAGAAAAAAGATATTGTGGAACTTGAAGAAGATGAAGTCCCCGCTGAACAGGAAGATCTGGGGATTGGAAAAATAAAGTAGAGGAGAAATAATGGATATATTACGAAAATCACTGGCTCCCGTTACTGCCGAAGCATGGGAGGAAATTAATAAACAGGCAAAGAAAGTATTCAACTCAGTTTTATCAGCACGCAGATTCGTTGATATAGACGGACCAAAAGGATGGGACTTCGAGGCAGTGTCACTTGGCAGACTGGAAGTGGGTCCCGAGAAAAAGGGTACTGTGAGGTACGGTATTAACAAAGTACTTCCGCTTATTGAATCGCGCGTTTCTTTCGAACTGGATATGTGGGAATTAGACAATGCAGCACGCGGAGCGGAGGACCTTGACCTTGATGCAATGGAGGATGCTGCTAAAAAAATTGCAGAGTTTGAGGAGAATGTGATCTATAAGGGTTTTAATAAATCGGGTGTGAAGGGATTAAAAGAATCGAGCGGACATAAAGCCATAAAATACCCGGAGAATATAGAAGACCTGCCGAAGGTAATTGCTGAAATCATTAGTCACTTCGTAAAGTCTTCCGTGGAGGGTCCCTACTCGCTGATACTTTCAACAGATAAATGGGAAGCAATATCCAGTTATATAAGCGGGTATCCGCTGAAAAAAGTAGTAAAAAATCTTCTCGAAGGAAATATTATTTTAAATCCGTCGTCAAAGGATTCCTTCGTTGTATCTGAAAGAGGAGGAGATTTCAGACTTACACTGGGTCAGGATCTTTCGATTGGTTATGAGTCTCACGATACAAAAAATGTGCAGCTTTATTTTACTGAATCATTTACGTTCCAGGTGATTGATCCGGCAGCTGTAATGATCTTTACCTAAAAAAAGTCATGATAATATTGATTAATTTAACCGCTGAAAGGTTTGATATTATGTAAATCAGTACGGGGCACATTTTCTATGGAATAAAAAGGATTTATCTTAAAAGTATCAACCGACCTTTCCTGAAAATTTGCACATCAGCACATCAGTGATAAAACAAAATAGAGCTCAGTCTTGTGCAGAATAATTCTACACTTTTGACAAAATGTCAGTCTCTCTTATTACATAGTATTATAGTAGTAGTAATGCAGTATTAGTGCAGTATTAGAACTCAAAATGAGACAGTGCAAATACTGCCAAAATAGTTAATTTTCAGCTGTTGAAATAATTTACGTTTGACAAAAATGTCAGTCCCGGTAGATAGGTTGTTTTCTGAGGGAGGATGAAAAATTATTACAGCATTGACGGGATTTATATTAATAAAAAATATTAACCTGGACAGGCAGATATGGTCAGCATTAATTTTATTCTGATCCTTCAATCATCTCACCAATTTATTTTATTGCCTATTTAAATAATTTATCATATGTTCACTCCGACAGGCTAATAATAATAAATCAAATTAACTTTAATCTGAAGGCTTGAATTCGCAGGCCCACAGAAGGGAAGTAGTGTATCATATGGAATTACTGGAACGGCAAAAATACCTTGAGGAACTTTCCCGTTTATCCCGGGAGGCAGAATCGGGCGAGGGAAAGACAATTCTGATATCAGGGGAATCTGGTGTCGGAAAAACTTCCCTTATTAAATATTTTACATCGCATTTAAATTCCGGGACTGAAATACTTTGGGGAGCGTGCGATGACCTGTTTACTCCAAGGCCGCTGGGTCCTCTTTACGACATCGGGTACCAGGTAAATTCGGAGCTTATCAAAATGCTCTTAAAGGAAGATAACCGGGTATCAATTTTTTCTGTGTTTCTCAATTATCTTCAAAGCAAACCTGGACTAAAGATAATAGTAATCGAAGATATACATTGGGCTGATGAATCTACACTTGATCTTATAAAATTTTTAACCAGAAGAATGAACAGAACGAAAGCACTTTTGATCTTGAGCTACCGGGATGAAGATATTAGTAGGGATAACCAGGTCCGTTTGTTGTTTGGAGACCTCCCTAATACGGATATAAAAAGAATAAGGCTTTACCCATTATCAGAGGAAGCGGTAAGCAGGCTGATGAAAAAAGCAGGGAAACGCAATGATAATTTATACAGGATAACCGGCGGCAATCCATTCTATATAACTGAATTACTGGAAAGTAATAATGACGAAATCCCGACAAGCGTTAAGCAGGCAGTCGTTGCCCGTACTCTTACATTGAACGAAGATACAAGGAATTTTATTGAACTTGTTTCAGTAATACCGACAAAGGTTGAGGTGAGCTTCCTTGGCAAACTGACGACCCGGACAGATGAACATATTGATCTTTGCGTTAAAAAAGGGATCCTCAATATAGATAGGAACCTGGTCTCATTCCGCCATGAACTGGCCAGGCTTGCTATCCTGAACTCGATCCCGGAAATGAAAAGAATAAGGCTTAATAAGCAAGTATTAAATATTCTGCTCACTTCCGATAATCCCCAAAGCTACCTGGCCCGGATTGTACATCATGCAGTCCAGTCAAATGATGCAGATGCTGTAATAAAATATGCTCCTCTGGCTGCAAAGCAAGCCTCATCACTGGGTGCACACAGCCTTGCTGCAGAACATTATCTGAATGCTCTGCAGGCTGCCGGAAATATTTCACCTGAACGTAAACTGACCCTGTATGAAGGAAGATCTTATGAATGTTACCTTACCGGCCAGGTTGAGGAAGGGATAAGAGCAGGTGAGGAAGCGCTTGAAATACTGCATAACTTTCCTGATCCGGCACGGGAAGCTGAGATCTGCAGGAAAATATCAAGGATGCTGTGGTATAATTGTCAGGATGTGAAAGGGGAAGAATACCTTGACAGGGCAATCTGTATTTTCGAAAAGTTGCCGGTTTGCAGAGAACTTGCAATGGCATACAGCAACAAATCGCAAACCTATATGATACGGGAGGAAACCGGGAAAGCCCTGAAGTGGAGCCGGAAAGCACAGGAACTTGCCCGCAGCCTGAACGATCCTGAGATTGAAGCACATGCACTTAATAACACAGGGAGTGCTAAATTAATGACCGGGGATTATTCGGGAAAGGATGAATTAAAAAAGAGTCTTGATATTTCATTAAAGCACGATTTCATGGAACATGCGGCAAGAGCCTGGAGCAATTTGGGAGCTATTTTACTTCAGCATAAAAATCTGACTGAAGCAGATTATTATTTAACAGCAGGAAGTAATTATAGTGAAGAGAAAGATATGTACGTCTTCAGCCTATGTCTTGCCGGTCACCACTCAAAAGTCAAATTACATTTAGGGCTTTGGGAAGAAGCGGTTGAATTGGCTAAGAAAGTTTTTAATAATGGCAAAGTTCCCCCGGGAAACAGGTTATTACCTCAGACCGTTATGGGGACAATCAGAGCAAGAAGAAACGATCCCGGCGCAAAAAAACTCCTTGATGAGCTGATGGAACACGCAATAGAAATGGGAGAAAACGAGAAGCTTGTAGCAGTTGAAGCTGCAAGAGCTGAATGTTTATGGCTTCATAACAAACTGGAATTGATGGCTGATGAACTCGCAGAAATTTATGAAAGAATAAAAAAATCCAATAATGCCTGGGCAATTGGTGAAATTGCGTTCTGGCTTTGGAAGGCATGTAATTTGAATGAAGTTCCGGAGAATATTGCAAAACCCTACCTTCTTCAAATTACGGGAAAATGGAAAGAGGCAGCCGGGGTATGGGAAGGGTTAAACTGTCCCTACGAACAAGCACTTGCTCTGGCTGATGGTGATGAGAGGGCAATGAAAAGAGCGGTAGAAATTATGGACAGCCTGACAGCATCTGCAGCATCACAATTAATCAAACAGAAAATGAGAGAATCGGGATTCAGAAGTATCCCCCGGGGACCCAGGCAAACTACCAGGCAGAATGATGCCGGTCTCACTCAAAGACAACAGGAAGTGTTAAACCTGATAAGCAAAGGCTTAAGCAATATTGAAATAGGCAATCAGCTTTATATTTCTCCAAAAACAGTTGATCATCATATTTCTGCTATACTTGCTAAATTAAACATGCATTCTCGTACCGAAGCAGCTTCGTTTGCTCAAATGCGCGGACTTATTTAACGCGATCGGCAGAAGTAATATAATTTCCACGGGGCATCCGGTGGTATTTGATAATTTCATTTTATCGGAATAATAATAAAATCTTTTCTATATTTGAATAAGTAATTCAGCAATAGTTTATTGGGGATAAAATGAAAACAATCCTTATAATTCTTATCGGTAACCGAAAAGAGTCTGCTGTAAGAGTACAAAAAATACTTACTGCATGGGGATGCAATATCAAGACAAGGCTGGGAATACACGATGGAGTTCTTGAAAATTGTACGGATCATGGTCTGCTGATATTG
>DATFVA010000267.1:0-4166 GCA_035260565.1 Ignavibacteriaceae bacterium
TACAACCGGCTGCTTGGAAAGTTGAAAAACGGACAGCAGATCGATTCCCGGGTTCGCTATACGGCATGTTTCCGCAAGTACGAGGGCGGCTGGCTAATTGCGCACGAGCATGTTTCAATGCCGATCCATTTCGAGAATAACAAGGCGGTGCCCGATCCTGGATAAATTATAATAAATACAATTTTAAGGAGCTCATATAGAAAATAATATTGGAAATACTGATGCTAACTTTTGGTGACGTTGAAAAAACCAAAGAATTGATCAGGGAATATTTGAGCTGAATTGATAGGGATTTATCTTTCCAGCATATTGATGAAGAGCTCTTCTCTTTTCCCGAAATGAATAATGAGACTGTTGGATCTTTTTTATGGCAAAGGGTAGGGAAGATACTCATTTTTGATAAGTATCTAATTTCATTTTTTTAGACCCTGTCTTTTTTCTTTTTCAATTACTGTTCCTATCAATTCTTTACCCAATCCTCTTCTCCTACATTGATTTTTACACAGAGCCTTTTCATTTCACATATTTCTGGCAGCATTTTTTTTCAATCCAACGCAACCAATGAGAATCTATCCGGTATTCTATACAGGAAGCGCACTGGCTTTGATAGGATTTATTATGATTAATCTGAAGAGGAAAAAATCGTTAAACCTGCTTTATAATAATTGTTATGAATAAAGAAGAACACTAAAATATTATTATATCTAAAAAATTATTTGTCCCAAAATTAAAATCTCATCTGTCATAAGACTAAATGACACAAAGAAAAATAAAAGGAAATGTAAACAGCCGAATTTTGCAAAAGAAAATTAAAATAAAAACAGAACTTGTTCGTTATAGAATATAAAAGGATATCCCACATATAATAATCAGTACAAATACAATAATGTAAAGTAAATAAGGAAGGATAATAAAATGAAAAAGTTAATGAAGCTTTCGTTAATGATAATAACAATATTCATTTTTAGTATCACATCAAACCTTGCACAGGTGGCTCCTGAGAATAGTGTAAAAATTGAAGCCGGTTCAAGCGGACTTGCATTGGTTGGAAAGAATTCAGGCGGCACGCAGGCCGGCCCCTATTTCGGCGGTACCATCGCTTATGGTGCAGGCCAGGGTGTTTCTCTGTTTGCCGAATCAGGATATGGATATACTAATTATGATGCGGATGATAATCTGAGCCTGGTTCAGGTACCCGTACTTGTAGGTGCTGTATATAATTTCGGGGAAGTGCTTAATTCAGATCTGGTACAGCCCTATGCAGGATTAGCTGCAGGTGTTTCAAACCATTTTCTGCAGAATGACTGGAACACCGTCAAAGCAGACGGATATGAGCAGAAATCCACGAACTTTGCATTTGAAGGTATCCTTGGTGTAGACTTTCAGATTACTCCTGCTTTTGCAGTAAATGTTCGGGGTCAATACACACACGGATTCAAGAAAGACGGAGACCCCGGCCTGGACAGTCAGGAATTTAATTCTGTAAAATTCGGCGGCGGCCTCTCTTATACATTCTCTATGCCGCACTAATATTCTCTGAAAGTTCTGCAGGCAAAACCTGCAGAACTTTTTTATCTGGTTGAATATATGAATGATAAATAACTACAGAGATAAAAATGGCAACAGTAATTATCAAAACAGATATCTGCCCGGCACAAGCCTGATCAGTCAGCGGCTTTCCTCTGTCCTTCAAGTATCGATATTACCAGCCCTATTTGTCCCAGGTGATAATAATCGTGATGCAGCAGGCCTTCAAGATCTGTCCTGTTTTTATGTCCGGGTCTGTTCTCTGTCTCAAGGAAATCATCCGTTTTTGTAATAAGAAACTTTACCAGGTCTTCCTGAGTCTCCGTCAGATCCTGACCTAACTTCTTCCATCCTTTTTTCCGCAGCACTTCAGGTGAAAGGAAATTCTGTTCCTTCCCGGTCTTTTCCTCAAACTTAAAATCTTTTTTTATTCTGTGCAGCACAGCTCTCCTCCAGTAGATAATGTGCCACAATATTTCAGCGACGGAATGCTTACCCGGGAAAGGCTGCTTAAAAGCAGTTTCTTCATCAAGGGAACTCAGCAGCGAAATAAAATTTCTGTCCGTCCAGTTATTGCCGTCGTAAAGATCTGTAAACTGCTGAAGCAGTTTTCTTATCATCAGGTTTGAGAAAGAAACTGTCTCATAATGCTGTACTTCCGGCTCAAGCTCGAGCAGATATTTTTCATCATCCGGGTAATATTTTGCCTTTGCGTAATTCTTCCCCGCAAACTTCTTAATCGACTCAAGATTATCCCATTGTGTAACCGTAAAAATATGAGAAACATCATCATCGCTGCTTTGAAGTATTTGCGCTCCGGCGTTGCCTTTTATCTTAAGGTAATCTCTTATACCCGTATCGATTACGTGCTTGCGGTATTTATCTGCGTCCCTCTTCTTTACTCTTCCGTGCCAGATCCTTGTTATCATTTTTACCTCACTTTAAAATGAATTGATTATTTGTTCGTAACCAGTTATTTTAATATTACCGGTTACAATATAATATTATATCTGTAACCTGTCAAGTATATTTTATTAGTTACAAGGAAAGATCATATATGGCTGAAAAATATGAATACATAGCGAATAACCTTTCGCTTGATTTCGTCAATTCCGTAAGCGGAAGAAAAGGACTTAACGGAGAAGGCCCGCTCGACTATAAAGTTCTGAACGATAAACTCGAAGACTACTCCGACCTGGTCGACTGGGCTCATAAAGCCGGAATAATAGACGATACTGCGGCAGAAAAGTTAAACCGTTTAGGACGGAAAGATCAGAAAGCTTCACAAAAAGTGTATAAAAAGGCATTAGTAATACGTGAGGCAGTTTACCGTATTTTCATAAGCCTTGTAAAAGGGGAGGAGCCCGATAGTAAAGATGTCGCCCTGCTGAACAGGGAATGTATCGCGGCACGGGAACACCAGGAACTGCACTTCGATTCGGGTCATTTCAGGTGGGATCTCGAAATACAGAGCGAAGAACCCGAAGGCATCATCCGGCAGATAGCGCTTTCTGCCGCAGAACTGTTAACCTCGGGCAGTCTTCATAGGGTAAAAGAATGCAGCGGGGATAACTGCGGGTGGCTATTTCTCGACACCAGCAAAAACGGCAGCCGCCAGTGGTGCAGTATGAAGGACTGCGGCAACCTGGCCAAAGTCAGAAAGTTCAGAGAGAAGAATCATTAAACTGTTGATAAGCTTATAATCTGTCTTGTGCAGATAACAGCCTTCTTTTTTTCTACCTCCATTAAGCACATCTTAATTCAAACTGAATACTATTGGAATAGATACCTGTACTTTTACGGGTTTACGATGAAGTTTCCCGGGTATAAATTTAGTGACTCTAACCGCATCTATAGCTGCTTTATCAAGACTGCTTTCAAAAAGATGAGCCGCCGGCTCATCTCTACTGGTTATCCTGGCGTAAGCAGAAGAATACTGAAATTACCATGAAGGTTCAGGTCCGGCAGCTTCCTTCAAAATCCAGTCGCCTGCAGTAACAACTACATGACGGCGCTCAAACAGACAATACATCTAATTTTGGATAGATTTATGTGATCTAATTTCATTGTTATCTATTAATAATTTCGTAATTTTAATAATTGAATGTTATTCTCTGCCAAACATAATACTCCGTCGGGGCTTCCTGTCGCTCCCTCATTGGAACCTGCACTGGGCTTAACCAGGTTCCCCGAACAGTTTTCAGCTTTCGGTAAAAGATCAGTTTTTATATCATTGCTTTCAATTCTTATCGGCATCCTCTCGGGATTTATAGCCAGAACGTTGACAGCGCTGATAGGACTAATTACTAATATTTCTTTTTACGGAAAATTATCCACGGATTTTATATCTCCTGCCTACAATCATCTTGGCCTGTTTGTTATTATTGTTCCTGTGCTCGGCGCTGTAATCATCGGGTTCATGGCAAGGTATGGATCTACCGGTATACGCGGACATGGTATTCCTGAAGCTATGAACAGGTTATACTTAATGAAAGCCGGATCCCAGCCCGACTGACATTTCTTAAACCTATCTCTGCTGCAATTTCAATAGGTACCGGCGGTCCATTTGGTGCTGAAGGTCCTATAATTGCTACAGGCGGCGCGGTCGGTGCTTTAATAGGACAACTTCTTCATACTAC
>DATFVA010000268.1:0-3349 GCA_035260565.1 Ignavibacteriaceae bacterium
GCGAAAATATCATCGACAGGATCATCCTGAATTATACATGTTCTATCCGCCTCAAAGTAAGGGATATTCACTTTATAGAGACGCATATAGCGCTGATCAGGAGGTTCCATGCTCCAAATAGCCTGCATATAATACAGAATATTTTCTTTAATGTGGGTAATAAGGCGTCTGGATTGTGTTATCCTGTCGAGGTGTTCCCGCATAACATCATTATAATCAATTGTAAGCTGATGCAGGGCATTTACCTCGCGCTGAACATTAAGCGACAGCTTTTCAGCTTTTTCGACGGCATATTTATGTTCATCAGTAGCAGCCTGTTCAAGCGCCTTCGCCATTTCGGGATCCGGCGGGGTATCGGGGCGGTCGGGCGAATTCCACCACAACCACCATCTAAATGTCCTTTTAATATGTTCGGCATCGATCCTTTCCTGTACTGCTCTTTCCATCGCCGCATACTTATTATCCACATCCTGTTTGAGCTTAGAGAATTCAATCTGGAGATTATCCACCAGTGTTCTCTGCTGCCTGAGATTTTTTCTAAGTTCCCTTATTGCGAAATCATCGCCGACATTTTTCTGTGCGAGGTATTCAAGAGTAGAACGGAAACTATCATCGAGAAGAACGCGGTTAAGGATCCAGTCGTGAGTTATCACCCAGGCTTCGGTTATCTGATCAGGTGAAGGCACCTGCTGGGCAACCATTACAACGGGCATCACCCTGTAGAGCTGTTCGGAGACCCTGTATCTTCTCTGCAGTTCATAAAACAGGTATGTTACAGAAAGTTCATCATTAGGATTAACTATTGTGCCCGATTCAGAGGACTCAGAAACCGATGTTTCTTCTGCATCAATTTCCATGCTTCTCTCCTCTTTGAATTCCTGGGCAGCCTTAATGACAGCCTCGCGAAAATCTTTCTTCGTTTGCGAGGAATCCTTTTCAGCCTGTTTGCCGAAAGTAAGCTCAGAGGTGATTTTAGAGTAATCCAGTTTAACACTAAGATTGAAATTTGATTTATCCTGTGCTTTAGCAATAATCTCCGACTCGGCTCTTGTTGTAGTATTCACTTCCTGCTTAAGGCTGGAGTTATTTTTCTGAGCCTGTTTCTTAGTGAACTTCATTGTTTCAGTCGTCTTCACCGAATACTTCCTTTCCTCCTTAGGGGAGAGCGGGATAGTTTTAACGAGTTTGCCGGCCTGGTAGGAAATCGGCTCCCATTTCTGGCGGTAAGTATTCAGGAGTCCGAAATTCACACTATGATAATTCTGATCGGCTGCAAAGACGGTGAACTCATACTTTGCCAGAAGCCGTTCCTGCAGTTCCCTCAGGAGCTGGTTTGTAGTATAAGGTTTATTTATCCTTATATTATCGATAATCCTTTCACCCTGGTCTCTGAGAACCGATGCAAGGGCAGTATTATCCGGACCGGGAGGGGAGGGGAACTGAATGCCGAAAAAACCTGAAGAGACCGTAGTAGTTGTAATACCCGTCTCATACTTATTTATATCCTTTGCGAGCGAAAGGAGCTTTGTTTTATTATCATTTGACAGGGCATCATACTCAATAAACGATATATCGAAAGCCGCTGCAATTTCCGTAGGAATTTCCTCTGTAGAGTTAAGCTTAGCATCTTCAATTGCCGTCAGAACCAAGTGGATGCCCTTATTAAGGGGGCCGAGTACATTTTCCCGTACGGCAGTAAGCAATCCTTTTTTACCCGCATTTTCCTGCTGTGTGTGGATTTTTTCGCCCAGGTTTACGAGCGTTTCATCGAGGAGCTGCTGCCACACATACTGAAATGCAATCTGGAGAGAATGGAAATCATAAAAAGCCGTTGTATCGGCCGGACCTTTCTGCAGGGCAAAATTATCCACATTTGCCTGAACGCTTTTATCATCAGATCTCCTTGATTTATACTCTTTATCATCGTGGTAATTGCCATTATTTCTATCGACCAGAATTTTTTCGAGGTAAAAGGGTATATCGTCATTCGTAATTCCTGAAGCTGTACCGTTATGGTTTGTATCAATGACAGGAGGGGTTATAGTGCCGGAATTTTCATCTTCATTCAAATGGGACTCAGCGCATTTTTCAACAGCGGATTTCTGTATGCAGTATTTGCTGATAGGATTATCGGAAAAAAGTATAGAACTGATACCGTCATCCGTTTCACGTTTGAAAAGCATTTCCTGAATCTTATTTTCAGGGATGTTATAATAATCCTTTCCATTGAAGGTGAATTTAAATCCTGCGAGATCCTGTTTCTCCTGATCGGTAAGGATCAGGCTGATCTTTATCCCTTTACCCGGAACCGGATTATTTACATCAATATTATTTATACTGCTGTCGACCGCATCGCTGCCTTTCTTAAAAACGAGTTTCTGAACATCTTCAATCTTATCCGTTTTTTTAACGAAATTATACATAGAATTAAGAATGCTTTCATCGGGTAGTATGACTTTTCTGAAATCATTTTTAAGTTCAGCCGATACAGGACCATCAAGATCTTCAAATTCCTGATTGACAGCTTTAATACCTTCCCGCAATGAACGCCGGGCAGTCTTTTTATTTCTAAACGAAGCGATTTTAGTCTCGACAGAATCATCAGCCGGTTCATTTGATGGGACAGGGATCTGCGCCTCCTGAAGCTGCTTTAAAGTGAGGCGGATAATGAACGATTCCATCCTGCCGGAATTAACCCGGAGCATTTTACTATTAAAAAGAATGACGGGCGGTTTTGAAGAGTCGGCGTCTTCAGGTCCAAGCACCATCAGCTGAAGGTCGGGTCTTTTTTCTGATGGATTAGTAATTCTGAAATCGAGGTCCTCAAAATTTATTGACCAGGAGCCATTCTGATCGGTAAGGACCGAGCAGATACGGTCGCCCGGCACGAGGTGAGTTTCAGGGATTGTGATAGGTACTTTAGAGGAGGAAGGATTAAGTATTTCATCCGTCCTTTCGGCGGAATCGAAATCGTAGACAACTACAAGCAGATCGGGGATTCCGATCCCGTTCTCCTTCAATATTACTTTGCCTGTCAGGGTATTAACAGACTTATTGGCCGGACTATTAATTACTGCCATACTCATCCTATGAATAATTATAATTATTAACCTTCATGTGTATGAAGGACTTTGATTACGTAATTATTTGAATGTATCTGTATATAAAGGTAAGCCAGCTTTTAGTTCAGTTGGCAGAAGGAACATAGAAATTATTTGTTTTATGTGCAACAAAATAATTATGGGGGTGATGATTGAACAGGGGGGAAGGTGAAGATAAGATAAAAGAAAGAAGTAACAAGGAAGAAGTAAGAAGGTGAGAAGGTAAGAAGGTAAGAAGGTAAGAAGAT
>DATFVA010000269.1:0-2096 GCA_035260565.1 Ignavibacteriaceae bacterium
CTAAGTATAATTTTAGACTTCATAGAATTGGATATCAAGCACATTTTCTCTGACTTTTCAATTATCATTCCGGCCTTTTCAAGGTACTTCTCATCAGGTATTATGATCGTGGATTTAAGTTCTATTTCTGAAATCATAAAATTCCCATCCACTTTTTCCATTTTTCCAGATGCATCGCAGCTGAAAGAACTAAACGGTAGCCCGGAATTCTCTGCTATAGCCAGGAATGTTGTCATAAGACATATTACAGCCGAAGAAACATACAAATGTTCCGGAGACCAAATTCCGGCAACTCCTTTAGGGAATTCAGGCGGAGTTGCCACTTTTATTTCGGGAAGATTGCCAGATGATAAAGTTCCTATCCTTCCTTCATCCCAATTTACACTTACATTATAATAATGAATATTTTCCATATCACGTTTTTTCTTAAAAGTTCAGATTATTTATAAAATTTTCGATATCAGGTCTGATCATCTTCATCCAGATCAAGAAATGACATCAGCCGGTTGTGAGCACTTTTAGGCAGATCTACATTATACTTCTTATAATAATCAATTGTCATCTCTACCGACTTAAAATAATTTGTACATTCGGGGCATTGTTCAAGGTGCTGCTTAATATCCTTGCACCTCTCCGAGTTCAGGTCTTCACCAAGACTATCGCAAATATGGCTCATCACCTCAAGACAGGTAACTTTTATTTCTTTACTCATTTCTTAAATGCCTCATCAATTTCTTTTCTTAAAAATGCTCTTGCCCGGTGAAGCCTCGATTTAACAGCCGGGATGGAAATATTTGCAGCGTCTGCAGTTTCCTCCGTCGATAAACCTTCAACATCCCGCAGCAGGAATACTATCCTGTAATCAGGTGAAAGTTTTTTTATAGCCCGGTCAAGTATAGATCTCAGCTCATCATTTTCTGTACTTTTATACGGTAAAGATGCCCAGTCGGCAATATGTCTTTCCGAATAAAGATCTTCATCATTCTCGAGTGAAATATAGCTTCGGTTTTTTTCTTTCCTTGCCTGCATCAGACAATGATTAGCTACTATCCGGTAAAGCCAGGTCGAAAGTTTTGAATTTCCGTCAAACTGGCTCAGGGATTTCACCATGCTGAAAAATGTTTCCTGCATAATATTTTCAGCTTTTTCCCGATCGCGGCAGATTTTGAAAGAAAAATTGTAAATAGTCTGTTCGTATTTCTTAACTATTTCAGCCAGAGCTTTTTTATTGCCCTTCTTGGCTTCTTCTATTAATTCAGTTTCATCCATAATGTGAGATGCAATTTATTTATTGAGGTTTCATATGTAATAAAAATTTATCAAAGTTCCAGCACCGCCCATAAATACCAGCTCGCAATGCTGTTATAGGGAGCCCATTTGTTCCTGTCAGCTATTCTTAAAAGTTTTTTCTCATCCGGTATTGATTTCAGCCCATAAACAAGCATCGCTCCCCGCTTAATTCCCTGGTCTTTTAATGGAAGAACATTTAACCGGCAAAGGTTAAAAATCAGGAACATCTGTACCGTCCACTCCCCTATTCCTTTAACCCGGGAGAATTCTTCAATAATTTCCGGATCAGATTTGCTGCCAAGGCCCCTGAAGTGTATCTCACCATTTATGATTTTTTCGGAAAAATCCTTTATATATCGTACTTTTGCATTAGATAATCCTGCTTTTCTTAGATCAATGTCCCGAGTAATTATTATATTTTCGGGCAACGGTTTATTATTATAGTATGAAAGGAACCTTCTATAGATAGAGGCAGCGGCTTTGGCGGAAAGCTGCTGACCAATTATTGAACGCAGGAAAGTAAGATAATGATTCCTTTTGGGCCTCAGACTGCAGGGAGAACAGATATCTATTATACCTGCAAGTGAAGGATCATTCTTATAAATATGCATTATGCCGTTTTGTATTTCAGCGGAATTCATTATTATTATACATGTTTTTAATTAAGGGATAGAACAAAAGTAATTTTTATGTCTGATAATAACTATCAAGAAGTAATTAAAAATAATAAATTGTTCGATGGAATCCCTCCGCAGGATCTGAAATTCAGCTTCAAAAATGAACAAATTCTCAGAAGGAAAGAGGGA
>DATFVA010000270.1:0-3234 GCA_035260565.1 Ignavibacteriaceae bacterium
ACTGTTTCGGCCAGGGACGTGCAAGGTGCCCTCTTGCAAGAGGACTCCAGGGAATAACCCCTACACCTTCCTCTAGACAAAGAGGCAGCATCTCCCTTTCCTCTTCCCGGTAGAGCAGATTATAATACGGCTGCATTGAAACAAATCTCGTCCATCCATTCATATCCGCTAGATAAAGCGCCTTGGCAAACTGCCAGGCAAACATCGATGATGCACCTATGTACCTCACCTTACCCGATTTGACGACATCATGAAGTGCTTCAAGTGTTTCTTCGATGGGAGTAGTATAATCCCAGCGATGTATCTGGTACAGATCTACGTAATCGGTATTAAGGCGTTTGAGACTGTTATCTATTTCAGTAAATATTTGTTTACGGGAGAGTCCTTTGCTGTTAACATCTTTCCTCATCGGGAAGAAAAGCTTTGTTGCGATAACAACTTCTTCACGCTTTGTAAAGTCTGCCAGTGCTTTGCCGGTTATTTCTTCGCTTAAACCTCCTGCATACATATTAGCAGTATCGAAAAAGTTTACCCCCTCTTCAACAGCCTTTTTAATTATAGGCCTGCTCTGCTCTTCATCCAGCATCCACTTTCTCGACTGCGGACTACCGAAGCTCATACAGCCGAGACATATCCTCGATACCTTTAGTCCGGTTTTACCTAAATTCTTATATTCCATCTGCTTCTCTGTATCTTTTTATTTATTTCCGTAAAGATACCCCCTTTTTATTTTCCTTGAGTTGATATAAATCTAATTCTCAAAAACCTCCGGGCCGGAGGTTCAACTCCGGCCCATGAAGGTCAATCTCAGCTGCTACTTTAGAAGAATAAATTTCCTGACAGACACATTGTGGCCCGATTCAAGTTTATAGAAATAAACTCCGCTTGTGATATGGGACCCGCCGGCAGAGGCATTGAATATTACTTCGTGCTCGCCTGCCCTGGTAAAGCCGTTTACAAGTGCTGCTACTTCCTGTCCCAGTGTGTTATATACTTTAAGACTAACGAAACCATCCTGAGGGATGCTGTATTCTATCCTGGTTGAAGGATTAAATGGGTTTGGATAATTCTGACTTAGAGAAAACTGGAGTGGAGCGTTTACACTTGCCTCAGCTATCTTCGAGAACGTGAATGATCCGTTATAATCAAACTGCTTCAGACGATATGAATAAATACCCGCCGGCAGATCATCATCGATAAAAGAATAGTCCTGGGGCTGTGTTGTTGTTCCTTTTCCTTCAACATACCCGGCTTTTATCCATTTGCCGGGATCCGACTGGTTGCTTCTCTGAATTTCAAATCCCTTATTGTTCGTTTCGGTGGCAGTTGACCAGGTTAAACTGACACCTGTCTGTGAACCTTCTGCTGTGAAGCTTGTCAGCTCAACAGGAATGACTGCAAACAGATTTTTATAGAAAGTGAAATTACCGTCATACTCACCAAGGATCATATCAACTCTTCCGTCACCGTCGAGATCAGCAAAGCCGGGATGAGCAGACTGTTTTACACTCACTCCTGATGTCAAACTATTATTAGAAGTCCATACCGGGTTGTAACGATCCCCTGTATTTTCATAATAATTAATACTTCCGCTTAGCCTCCCTATAAATAAATCATAGTCGCCGTCATTATCTATATCCGCAAATGCAGGCCGGCAGTAACCTGGGAAACTTACTGAGGAGAAGAAAGTTGTATTCTGTGTAAAGGAATTATTCCCATCGTTTAAGTAAAACTTTGTATTACCTGCGTCCTCTGAACCGACAAGAAGATCAGGATCGTTATCTCCGTCTATATCGACAAAAGCCGGTATGCTCTGATAGTTCACGCTGACATTAGAAAACACAGTTGTATTTTCAGTAAAAGTTCCGTTATCATTCACATATAATTTTATGCCTCCGCTTGAGTAGCCGGAAACAATATCATAGTCCATATCATTATCGATATCTATAAAAACAGGTGAACACCTGAAACCCGGATCAATGCCGTTGAAAATCACGGATGCTGTATCAAAGGACGGGATAAGGCTGCTTCCATTATTCTTTGCATATATAAGCCCATCATATGGAGAACCGGAAAGCATATCAAAATCACCGTCATTATCATAATCGGCAAAAGAAACTGTGGAAGAACCGCTTGATTTAATTACCCTGAAATATGCAGGATTATATTGATACTGCGGATCTGTAATGGTTCCGGTATTTTCATAGAAGAACAGATCGCCGTTATCTGTACCGTAAATCAGGTCGGCATCATTATCGCCATCGAGGTCGCAGAATGTGGGGTCTTTCCAGTAGTTAATGGTTTCAACAACAGAAAAAACTGTATTGTCTGTTGTCCAGACAGGAACTTCCGGACTGCCGGTATTTTTATAATAATAAACTGCCGCCCCGTCTCTGCCCATCAATAAATCAAAATCGTTATCATTATCAAGATCAGCAAAGGAAGGATAAGCATTCAAACCCACATCGGGAATGCCTGCAACAAGAGCATCATCTCTCAGGAATAAAGGGACGGTGGTAGTGCCAATATTCCGGAAGCCCATACTAATACCGGGATCAGGACCGCCGAGAAGTGATTCACCGATTCCAACAACCATATCCAGATCACCATCGTTATCAAGATCGACGAAAGCCTGCCTTGCATCTGTTCCGATGTCCCCGTTGGCGTCTGCGAATAACGTAGTATTGACATCATCCCAGGAAGGGTTTGAGGGTGTGCCTGTATTTTCATAATATAAGATTCCGTTATAACCCCCTATTGTCAGGTCAAGGTCACCATCACTGTCAAGATCGCAGAGAGCGGGATAATAGGAATTGGTATATTGATAACCTCCAGCGTAAATTGATGAAAACATCGAAGCATCTTTATGAAATACAGGGGAAATGTTCGTACCGGTATTTTCGAAGTATTCTATTTCGAGTCCTGAACTTCCCAGTACAAGATCAAAATCGCCGTCATTATCAAGATCTCCGAATACCGGAGCTGTGAAAGACTGAAGGGTTACACCGCCGGGCGTAAATACCGAATCGATTTTTTCCCAATTCTGCGGAAATATAACAGCAGTTAAAAGTATAAAGAGCAGTAAAAAATTTCTCATTATTTCTCCTCTGTCTGAAGTTGATTAAATGATTAAAGGAAAGGTCATCAACTTTTCCCTCTTTTGAAGTATCGCTTTTACAGGATGTTAATTCCTTTAGTAAAATTTCTATAACAATTAAAAATAAACATATTCCA
>DATFVA010000271.1:0-5081 GCA_035260565.1 Ignavibacteriaceae bacterium
TCCAATTTCCAGTCTTTCTGAAGTTGAAAAAAACACCATATTTGTAGGGTAATGAAAAAGCGAATTAACAAGACATCCTTTCTCTATAATAAGATGTGTATAATTTCTTTTAATTGCTTCTATACCGCAGGAGATGCCGATAGGGCCGGCACCAATTATTATTACATCATATTTTAAATTCATAGTATTACTTTTTAACAGGATATTAAATTTAAGGAAATGAGAGGAAAATGTTAGTACCGGGGGTAATATGAAGGCTGATAATTTTAGATAAAAAAAGAGGCTGTCACGGAAAATAAAATAATTATATCAGACAGCCTCGTTATAAAAACGGCTACGAGCTAATCCACTATTTCGATTAAGGAACTTGCAACCGTATTGTCATTATCATCGAGTAAAAAGACCCTGTAAAATCCGGCTTCTTCAAATTTCAGATCGCTGTCGGAATTCTTTGCAAAAAAGACATAGCTCATATCACTCTCAACGGTGTAATCATATTTCTTGTAAAAATCGAATTCACCTGTACGGAAGTTGTACTTATCGAACTGTATATGAACATCTTTTAAGCCGAGGGTGTGATCACACTTCACCATTACGGTAAGGTATCCTTTGCTAAAGCGGTCACTCACCCCGATTTCACCCTTATCAGAATCATACTTTTCACAGAAATAAAGTACAGGCTCACTTTGAGCAATCAATTCAACCTTGAAACCCAGACCAGCAAAAAGAAGCACCAAAAGAAGCACTTTTTTCATTTCATTACTCCCGTAATTTGTTTAGTAAATAATTATATAAGAAAATAACTGATTAGTACTTAAGGATCCGAATATTCAGGAAAACAGCGATGATACAAAGGTAAGCTGCAATAAATCATTACATCTTTATAATGTTCTGATTTTAATTATATGAGCTTATTACGTTTAAAAATTTATCCCGTGATATTAAGTAAAATAATTCAAATAAACACTCGAATTTTAAAAAAAGAGGGAATAATCATCATAAAAATTCTTATAACCGTTCATCCTATTATTTTTCCATCCATGACTTAATTTTTTTAATTTACAGAGCTAATTTTTTTATATTATTTAGGGAGCTTTTTTATGAACCGGCTCAAATCTTACCTGGTTATTTTATTCTCATTGATATTTATAATTACTTCTTTTGCGCAGACAAAGCAAAGGAACGAGATTTCTGATAAGTACAAATGGAACCTTACTGATCTTTTTGCATCGGCTGCTGATTGGAAAAATGCAAAGAGTGATATAAGCAGCAATATAGATAAAATCGAATCATATAAAGGAAAACTTGATAAAGATGCAGAAACACTGCTTAACGCAATGGATGTTTTTTTTAATACTTTGAAGGAATATTTCAGGTTTTCAACATATTCAGGCTTACTGGCTGATGAGGATCTCTCAGTTTCTTCAAACGAAGAATTAAGACAACAAGCCGCTACCCTGGGAACCAAGTTTTCTGAAGCTACATCCTGGATGAGGCCGGAAATACTGGCAATTGATCCTGCGAAAATTAAAGATTTCTTTGCTAAAGAACCGAAGCTTGATCAATATAAAGTATACATTGAGGATATTCAGAGAATGAGGGCGCATACGCTTTCAGCAGACCAGGAAAAAATCCTTGCTTCCTTCGGATTAATGACAGATACACCTTCTGATGTTTACAATGTTTTCAATAATGCCGAGATGCCTTACGCAAAGGTTACCCTGTCAACGGGAGAAGAAGTTACTCTCACAAATTCGGCTTACACAAAATACAGATCCACGGGTGTCCGGGAAGACCGTGCTAAAATCTTTGATGCTTTCTTCAATAATTATGCAGACTTCAAGAATACGATAGGAGCCAATTTTGCAGGTAAAATAAAGACTGATTATGTTTATGCGAAGGACCGCAATTATGAATCAGCACTTGCTGCAGCGGTTGATGGTCCGAACGTACCAGTAACTGTCTACAACAACCTGATAAAACAGATTCATAACAGTTTACCTACCCTTCAGCGTTTCCTTGAATTGAAGAAGAAGATGCTGGGCGTTGATACACTGCATTATTATGATCTCTACACTCCTCTTGTTAAAAAAGTTGATATGAACTTTACGGTAGAACAGGGAGAGGATATCATAAAGGATGCTCTTAAACCGATGGGAGAAGATTATATTGCCACGCTCAACAAAGCATTCGGAAACGGCTGGATTGACTTTATGCCCAATGTAGGAAAGCGGAGCGGAGCATACTCCTCAGGAGGTGCATATGAGGTTCATCCCTATATCCTTTTGAACTGGAACGATGATTATGAATCAGTTTCCACTCTGGCTCACGAGCTTGGTCATACTATGCACAGTTATTTCTCGAGCAAGAATCAGCCTTTCTCTACAGCAGATTACCCGACTTTTGTTGCCGAGATTGCTTCAACGTTTAATGAAAATCTTCTTAATCATTATATGGTTGACCATTCCAAAAGTGATGAGGAAAAACTGTACCTGCTTGGAAGCTATCTCGAACTTTTAAGGACTACAATTTTCCGCCAGACATTATTTGCTGAATTTGAATTGAAGGTACATGAGATGGTAGAAAAACAGGAACCGGTTACCGGCGAAAACCTGTGCAATCTTTATTATGACCTTGTGAAAGAGTATTACGGAAATGACAAAGGTGTTTGTGTTGTTGATCCTTATGTGGCATATGAATGGGAATACATACCTCATTTTGTTAATTATACATATTATGTCTACCAGTACTCAACATCGATTATTTATTCAACTGCACTGGCAGAAAAAGTCTTAGCGGAAGGCCAGCCTGCAGTAGATAAATATTATCATATTCTGAAAGGCGGAAGTTCGGAATACCCGATTGAACTCATTAAAAAAGCAGGCATCGATCCCCTTTCAGCCGAACCTTTTGAACTTACTATGAAGAAGATGAATAATGTGATGGACCAGATGGAAAAGATCCTCTCTAAAAAGTAGACCGGCACCTTTTCATTCTGAAGAATAATTGAAGTTACCTCCGCCAATGCAGAGGTAACTTTTTTTTTGTCAATGACGGTCAGCCTTTTAAATCCGGGTGACTCCCGGCAATCAGCTATAAAGACATGTAATCAAAGCACAGGATGAGTACATTCTAAGGCTTATCTTAAGATTGAAATTATTTGTAAAGCAGAATGATATAATTTAATTATTCCTTCCCCAAAATAGCAGAGAAAGGGTTTATACAGTTAATAACCATCATCTGTGATCTCTTTCTCTGTTATCTCTCCTATTTTTTAAGCGAGTTTCAAATAAAAAATCTCGACTTCAGCCAGATCTCTTTAAATGAGCGGTATATACCGCTGCAGATATAAATTGGCAGGTCATTTTCATAGGGCATACTATATTTCGTTTTGTGAACGGCCGCAACCCTGACGTTCCTGCAGGCTGAAAGATGATCTTTCATACTTCCCCCGATTATGATAACCGTCTTAATTCTGTTTTCGTCGGGATTTGCCCAGTACCAGTATGAATTGTGCGGACAAATAACCGGCGGAAGTTTATACTTCGAAGAATAATACTGGAGTGCTCCGGCCTCGCCGTAATTCAGGGCTAAAACAATTGTTGAAGACTTTTGGGAATCAGGAAGTGAAGCATACACACGTGAGACATCTTCAGCAAGGTCCTCCCATCCGAACATGTCGGCATAAAATTGAGGAAGCTTTCCGATTTCTTTATGTTCAGTGTTTTCAGGAGCTACTCCCAATGAATTGGAATAAGCAATAAATGTCTTTACAGGTAGTATTGGAATAGCCAGCGGCATTGCGATAAAGCCTGTTATAATTATTAGTACGACAACCGCATATTTTAGCCAGCCGAATGATTTTCTGCTGATTATTTTTTCATAAAACAAACCGCCGCCGGCATAAACCAGCGGATAAGCTGAAGCCAGGTATTCAGGTTTACTATGCCAGTTGGCGACAAGGATCAGGAAAGTTGTAAGAAAGATTATTCCCAGTATCCTGTACTGTTTTAATCCTTTGCTCATCAGAAGGAAAAGTAAACCGGGAAGCCAGATGAGGATTGTAAGGGGACCAGCGATAAGAAGCTGACCGCCGATAAAATCCAGCGGAGTAAGTGATGAATATTTAAGGTTCGAAGCATTCCTCATAAATTCCAGGTGAGCGAAATTATGTGTTATATTCCAGATTATAAAAGGGGAGAAAATAAGCAGGGCAATTGCAGCAGCGAGGTATGGCCATTTTGTTTTGAGACTTGATCTTAATGGAGTGAATAGAAGCCCTGCTGCGAGTCCTGCGCCGAACCAACCCATACTTATTTTATTAAGCAGTCCCAGACCGAGAATGACTCCGAGTATAAGCCATAATTCTGGTTTTTCCTCCTGTATTATCCGGACCACAATCCAGGCTGCAAGGACCCAGAAAAAATGGTCAAATGTATTCATCGAGAAGAATGCATTCATTGCAAGGAAGATAGGAGAGAAAGACAGGGTGACACATGCAATTAACACAGCAAAAAGTTTACCGCCGATACGTGCCGTCAGCAATCCCGTAAAATATACCGTAAGGGCAGCTACGGCAGCAGGAAATAATCTAATAGCAAAAAGCGATTCACCGAATATCCATCTGCTTACGGCCATCAGATAAATTGATAATGGCGGCTGATCAACATAGCCGGCTGACAAATGATTAGCGCACGCTATATAGTAGAATTCATCTCTGAAGATTCCATAACCCGCAAATAGATTGGTGTACAGATGAAGCAGAAGTGTGAAGCCGGAGACAGCGAGGATAACAATCTTTATATCGCGGGTCAGGACAAAATGATATTTTCCATCATTCATAATTTAGTTCCAATTCTGAAATGAATTATTAAACAGAGCTAAAAAATAGACCTCAGCCGGATATCATTTTATTATCTTAATTTTTCTTTCAGCAAGATACGCAAGCACTTTATTATAGCACTCTCCTTCTCTTCCGATAAATTCAGGAGGAGAAATTCCTTTCCGGGTATAATCGCCATTCAGTACAAGGTTAACGACCGCGGTGCAGGTATAGCCTGTTGTGCGGGCCATTGATGAGG
>DATFVA010000272.1:0-10096 GCA_035260565.1 Ignavibacteriaceae bacterium
TGCATTGAACCTGAGCCTGCAGATCAATCACACACCTTTTGCTTCTGTGGAGTATACAGGCGACCTTGTTCTGACAGCTGCTTTCAGCACGGGGCTTAACCTTGGGACAGGTACAATTGGCCCAAGACTTTATTACCGGACCAGTACTGGCGGCGGCTTTACAAATTTCTTTGAGGTTGCTGGCATTCAATCACGGGAAGATTATACTTTTAGTTTTACAATTCCGGGTCAGCAGCTTGGTACAATAGTTCAGTATTATATTGCGGCACAGGATGAAGACGCATCTGTTGTTTCAACACTGCCTGCCGGAGGAAGCGGATTTAACCCGCCGGGCAATATTCCTCCGGATAATTTCTTCCAATTCTTTGTTGCACCTCAGACTATCGCATTTTCGGATACTGTTATTAATATGAATAACTGGTCCGCTACTGGTACATGGGGTACAACCGGATCCAAATTTGTGTCGCCTCCCTACTCAATAACCGATTCACCATCCGGCAGCTACCAGAGCAACTCAAACTCGGGGATATCTTTGATCAATTCACTCGATTTATCGGGTGTGCTCGGGGCTACGCTTGAATTCGATACTCAGTGGGATATCGAAGTTGACTATGATTATGCCCAGGTTCTGATTTCTACAAATAACGGGACAAACTGGATACCGCTGCAGGGACAGTATACAAATCCCGGAACAGGTTCATTTCAGCCGAATGGTGAACCTCTGTATGACGGGACACATTCCACCTGGGTTCATGAAACCATCGATATTAGTGAATACACCAGCAATCAGCTAAAATTAAGGTTCCACCTGGTTTCTGATCAGTCATTAACAGGAGATGGGTTTTATGTGGATAATATCGTCCTGAAAGCGTTTAATGCAATCCCTGTTGAGCTTGCTTCTTTCTATGCATCGGTATCCGGAACTACGGTGAACCTGAACTGGAGTACCGCATCCGAACTGAATAATAAAGGATTCGAAATACAGAAAAAAGATGAGACTTCGGATGACTGGAGTGTCCTGGGATTTGTAAACGGACACGGGACTTCTACAGAAACAACCGCTTATTCATTTGCAGATAATAATCCTTCTGCAGGCAGGACATACTACAGGCTGAGACAAATAGACTTCAATGGTACTTATAAGATTTATCCTGCAGTTGAGGTAAACTTTGCTCCGGTCTTCAATTATACTCTTGAACAGAACTATCCTAACCCGTTTAATCCTGAAACAAAAATAAAATACAGTATCCCGCAGACTGAACTGGTTACATTAAAAGTTTATGATGTGCTCGGAAGCGAAGTGGCTGTACTTGTGAATGAAGTTAAAGAACCGGGAAATTATATAGTATCATTTAATGGCAATAAGTTATCGAGCGGAATTTACATTTATAAAATCGTATCGGGGACTTACTCTTCAATTAAAAAAATGATTCTTACGAAATAGCAATTCGTTTTACCGGGGATGGTATCCGTGAAAAGATACTGTCTCCGGTTATTTTTCATAACCGTCACTTAATTTTCCGCCCCTTTTTATTAAATTCCAAACTGATTCCAGAAAACTAAATATAAGATTGAGAAATATATTTAAATCGGAAAAATCTCTTAAGACTATCGCCGTCTTTGAGTTCTCAAAAGGAATACTTGTACTGTTAGCCGGGTTTGGAGTGCTTAGCCTTCTGAATGATAAAATCCAGAACAAATTTGAAGATTTTATAGGCCAATTTAACTACTCCCCACGGGGAAAGATCACTAGCAGCATTTACGGAGCAATTACCCACCCTCAGGATTCTCTTCTAATAATAATCGCCTCATTCGCAATGCTCTATTCATCATTGAGATTTGCGGAAGGATATGGCTTATGGCATCAGGCCAATTGGGCAAAATGGATCGGACTTATCTCGTCCCTCATCTACCTCCCTTATGAAATATACGATCTGGTGAAACATCCCGGGGTATTACCGGTAATATTCATATTTATCAACCTGGTGGTTATCTATATCCTTTATACAACTATTACTATAAGACATAAACCGGTTCCAGGTTCTGAAGAATATGAAAGACAAAAAAGTGAATGAAAATGGCCCGGAATCTATGTAATTCCATCGAGGTTCTCAGGTTTAACTGAAGATCGGAATTTAATTTCAGCCGTAGTTCCGGATTCAGATTCTATAAACAAAACTTCTTCAGCCCCCTCGTCGGATTTTTGAACTGAAATATTTTTAACCTTTTCAACAAAATGATTTAATTCTTCTCCTTTACGTTCCCCTATAATGAAAAACCTGTTGTTGTTCTCTCCTTCCTCCATATCAAGTGCTGCTTCTTTCAGTTTTAGATTATTATAAAAATTTTTCTTCGACCCGTCCGCTTCAATTTCTTCCAGCGTAAATAGCCATTTATTGTGAATCCTGTTAAAACGGTCAATATAATTCCGCCAGTTTTGAAAAGGGATTTTTTCGATTGACATATGATTTTTATCCTTCTATTAATGAACAACTTCTTCTTCGCGCATTACAAGCTTTGCTTCAAGCTCCGCAACTCTCTTTTTTATATCCAGAACGCTATCGGGATTTAATGAGATTGAATCGATCCCTGCCTTGACTAGAAAATCGACTACTTCCGGGTAATCACTCGGTGCCTGTCCGCATATGCCTACTTTAATATTGTTGTCGTGGGCTTTTTTTATCAGCATTTCAATCATCACCTTTACTGCTTCCTCTCTTTCATCAAATAAACCGGAGAGTATGGAAGAATCCCTGTCAACTCCAAGCGTCAGCTGGGTTAAATCATTGCTCCCTATTGAAAATCCATCAAACCTTTTGGCAAATTTATCGGCAAGAATAATATTCGAAGGAACTTCAGCCATGACAAATACTTTCAATCCGTTCTGTCCCCTCACCAGTCCGTTATCAGCCAGCTCCTGAAGCACTTTATCTGCTTCACTTAATGTACGGCAAAAGGGGATCATTATAATGATATTTTTTAAACCTATCTCCTCCCTTGCTTTTTTTATGGCCCTGCATTCCAGGGCAAAGCCTTCCCTGTAATTTTCGCTGTAATACCTTGAAGCTCCCCTGAATCCAAGCATAGGATTTTCCTCATCCGGTTCGAATTCTTTTCCGCCGATTAATTGAGCGTATTCATTAGTTTTGAAGTCACTCATCCTCACTACTACTGGATTAGGATACTGTGGGGCTGCTATCTTTGCAATCCCCCTGGAAAGATTTTCAACAAAATAATCTTCCTTATTTTCAAATCCTTTTGTTAATTCCCTGATTTGTTTCTTTGCCTCTTTATCCTTAACTACATCATACCTCACCAGGGCCATTGGATGTATCTTTATTATATTATTGATGATAAATTCCATTCTTGCCAGTCCGATACCCTCATTCGGTAGTTTCCACCATCTGAACGATGCGGCGGGACTTGCCATATTTATCTGTATCCTGATGTTTGTTTCAGGGATTTCCCCTGGTTTAAGATCCTCTACTTCATATTCGAGTATACCTTCATACACAAACCCATTCTCACCCTCTGCACACGACATTGTAACTTCTTGCCTGTCTTTCAGAGTTTTAGTTGCTTCACCGGAACCGACTATTGCCGGGATCCCGAGCTCACGGCTTACTATCGCTGCATGTGAAGTACGCCCGCCGTAATCAGTTATAATTCCGGAAGCCCGTTTCATTACCGGTACCCAGTCCGGATCGGTCATCCCTGTTACAAGTATTGCATCGTCCTCAAAACGGTCTATCTCATCTGCGCTCTGCAGTACAAGGACTTTGCCGGCAGCAATCGCTCCTCCAATGCTTCTTCCTGTTATGATAGGCTCTTTTTTCTCTTTGAGCTTGTAAGATTTCATTAACTTTGCAGTGTCCTGAGATTGAACTGTTTCAGGACGCGCTTGCACTATAAATAATTCTTTCTGTTTGCTGTCCTTCGCCCATTCTATATCCATAGGAGTTTTGTAATGTTTTTCTATGATTGCAGCCCATCTTGCAAGTTTTATTATCTCATCATCATTTAGAACAAAGCTGCGCTGCTCTTTTTTTGATGTCTCTACGTTCTTTGTGCGGCCTGAATTTGCCCCGGCATAGATCATCTTTTTTTCTTTTTCACCGGGTTTTTTTTCAATAATAGGGATCACATTTTTATCGTCGAGGAGTTTTTTATAAACCTGGTATTCATCAGGGTTAACTGAACCTTGTACTACGTTCTCTCCCAGTCCCCATGCCGCATTTATTACTACAACGTCTCTGAAACCTGTCTCGGTATCCAGTGTAAACATTACTCCAGAACCTGCTTTATCTGATCTTATCATTTTCTGAATACCTACCGAAAGAGCAATCTTCATATGGTCGAAACCCTTCTCCTGCCTGTAGCTGATAGCCCTGTCAGTAAAAAGAGACGCATAACATTTTTTGCAGGCATCTGTAAGTTCTTCTTCCCCTGATACATTCAGAAAACTTTCCTGCTGTCCGGCAAAACTTGCACCCGGCAGGTCTTCGGCTGTTGCGCTGCTGCGCACTGCAACATCGACATTTTTAGTTTCATATAAATCGCTTAGTTCACGGTAAGCTTTAGTAATAGCATCTTTAATTTCACCGGGAAAATCATTTTTATAAAATAATTTCCTTATTCTTCTGCCCGTTTCCTCGAGGTTCGAATTATCCCCCTTTAATTTTTTCAGTATCGCCTTTATCTCCTCTTCAATTTTATTTTGTTTCAGAAATTCACTATACGCTTCAGCTGTTGTTGCAAAACCGTTCGGGACCTTAATTCCTTCAGGTTTTAACGAAGATATCATTTCACCTAAGGAAGCATTTTTTCCGCCGACAATTTTTACATCATCTTTATTAAGATCCTCAAACCAGCGGATATAATTTTTATCATCTGCCATATTTATTTTTTCTTTTATGAATATAAATTCTTCTGGATTGCCCGATACTCCGCGTCTATTTTATTGTCGATGTCCTTTATCTCTCCCTTTATTTTTTCAAAATTAACCCTGCCGGGATTTTTAAGCTCCTCTACCTTTATTTTCATTTCATCCAGTCTGAGAAGAAGTTTTTCAAATTGATCCGGGATATTATCCATAGTATTATCTAGCTTACCCTGCAGGCTGACAAACTTTGATTGCCATTCCCTGATCTTTTTTTCTCCGTTCATTATTTCTTCATCCTGAAACGCTAACATTTTAGTCTCCTTGCAATAAATTACTTGTTAAATTCACTGGTCGTACCTGTTGAACAGAAAAGTCGGCACATAGTTTTCATACCATTCGTAAAAAGGATCGTGTGCCTGCATTTATATTAAGGTTCATTTTTTGTCCTCAGTTTTTGTTCTGTATATTTCATCCATAAGATCTAAGACTTCTTCATCTGTTGTTTGTGAAAAATTATCGTACCATTCACCTACCCCTCTGAAAACAGCCGGCGTATATACACAGATAACTTGATCTACTTCTGATTTAAATTCATTGCATGTATCTTCGGATGCGGTGGGCACCGCAACAACTATTTTTGCCGGATGTAAATTTCTAAGGGCCTTAACTGCCGCCCGCATACTGGCGCCTGTAGCTAATCCGTCATCTATTAGAATTGCGGTTTTATTCACGACAGAAGGGAACGAACGATTATTCCTGTAGATTTTTTCTCTTCTGTTGAGCTCGTCCCTCTCTTTCAGGGCAGCATCTTCAATTACATCATCAGGAATATTAAGGATTTTTATTACATTCTGATTTAAAACTCTTACACCTCCCGAAGCTATTGCTCCCATTGCCAGTTCTTCCTGCTCCGGTACTCCGATTTTCCTTACAATAAAAATATCCATAGGGATATTAAGATTTTTAGAGACTTCATATGCAACAGGAACTCCGCCGCGTGGCAGAGCAAGAACAATAGCATCATCAGCCCTGTAAGTCTGCAGTGCAGTTGAAAGTTTCCTTCCGGCATCATATCGGTCTTTAAATAAAGCCATATCTCTTTGCTTTTATTTATCAATAAACAAAGAAATGATTAACAAATTGTGATAAGTGAAACAGAAATACGGACCGGGCGGTAATGAAGTGAGTATTGTTAACCGGATCAGATCAGGTTGAATATATAGAAGTAGTTGGAAACGAGGTTCTTGTCTATAAGTACAATTCGTTCATCCCCGGGGTTTTTAACGAGTTTGGGCTCAAATTCACCCGTAGTGAACACAAAGATTTTTTCAGTATTGGTAACGAGTGAATCAGTAAAATCCTTTAGCATCTTCCTTGTTACAATTTTTGCGGTAAGACATTGGACGGCAGCTTTAACTTCAATAGAGTTTTTTAGTGCAGATGCGTATAAGCGCATCTCATCCGGGTTAAATGCTGTCTTAAAGCTCACATTCTTATAACCTATTCTCCCTAAAAATGCCTTCACCTTGTGAGAAAAGTTGTCGGTTGTCAAATTAACGGTGTATTCAAGATGTTCCTTTTTCATTTTCTTTATCGATGCCGGGTCTTTTGGTTCAACAAGTTCTAGGACCTCAAGCCAGTCCTCGTTGCTCATCAGGGAATACATACCTTCCGAGCTTAATAGGTCAAAAAGTAACTTGCTGTCCAAACCTTTTTCTGCCAGCTTTAACCGTATTTTTTCATCGATACTGTTTTTAATATAGTAATTGTAAGTATTAAGTTTTTTGTTGACAGGGTTATCAGTCGAACCGTTTATCCTTTCTTCCGCCTGCCAGGTTGTAACAGGACTCCACCACTGATCGAAATGAATCAGGTATGGCACATTAGCCAGGTTTATTTTAGAGTTTACTGCTTTCATTCCTGCAAGGAAAACGGTAATGCCTTTATTATTTGCAAAATTCTTAATGGCATCTTCTGTCTCTTTCAACGACAAACCTGTCTGATAAACAACGTACTTTATCCCGTTTTTTGTAAATAGTTTTTCCAGCCTTTGAGTTCCCTGCCTGTCATATTGAGAGTAAACAAATACTTTTTTGCCTCTCTTCTGGATGTTTTTAACATGGTGTAGAAGCAGTTCTGATTTACCGCTGGATTCTTTCTCGCCATGGAAGTTCCCGATTTGCGTCAGCTGATGGATCAGTGTGAAGACATTCGACTGAACCAGGAACGGGTTGCCTGCCTGAACAAGATCGTATATCTTTTCACGTCCTGATTCAAGAGCTTTTTCATACTCAAGCTTTTGATCGGGATCCATCTCAATCCAGTAATCCTGTATGACTTTGAAAGGCATTGAATCAGCTAATTCCTCTTTGGTTCTGCCATAACTTTCAGGAAGTTCGTCTGAATCTGTAATAACAGCAATTTTGTCTTTTAAACCCTCTGACGGTCGTCCGCTCACCATCCACAAATATTTTGGTGAAGGATTTAAGCTTAAATCCGGGAAATCTTCAACATCATCAATAATCAGACATCCTCTGTGACTCAGTTCGTTTAATGAGATGAGATTCTTTTCCAGCGCTTCGCTGAACTGCTGGTAGGTAATAATCTTTACAGCTGCCGGATTTTTCCATTCGTGTTCCGCATTATCGTAAATAATTGCGGCTGTTATGGCTGGAGAATATTTCTGCAGATGATCATACCAGCCTGAAAGAGATTCATCACTTATCATCGGGTTCCTTTTCGCCCATCCTGCCTCTTCTTTACGGCAGACGATCACAGCATTAGAAATATCTTTCTTTCTGAATAATATCTTCAAAGCAGCAATGATCTCTAGCGTCTTGCCTGTACCGGTCTCATCGTTAAGAAGTGCCGTCTGTCGTTCAGACAGGAAGTCGGCAGCAGGTTTTTGATAAGCGTAAAGGAAATCGTATATCTTTTCCTTTTCAGGCTTAGTAAAATTAATAACGGGCTGTAGTATTGCTTCCAGATCCCTTGAGAGTATATCCGTGTTATCGTCAGTTATTTCATGCTGTTTATTTCTGAAGGAATAGCTGTTTATACCGGTTAAGATTTTGTCATCTATTTTAACGCCCTGCTTTATTTTTGCAGCAGCGACTTTGATATTCTTGACTGATAAGATCTTCAGTTTATTCTTTACTGTGGAAGGTATCTTAACTTCCGTAGGTATTCCGGGTTTTGGAAGCTGTTCAAAGCTGATTTTACTGACAAGTTTCTTCTGTTCCTGAATTGAATGAAGGAGCGTTTCCAGCTGAACAACTTCAACTTTCTTCACCGCGGATGGTTTTTGAAGAGCCTGGAATTTTATTTCCGTGCTGTTACTACCATTTACAGGCTTAATGAAATTTTCCGAATTCAACAGTTCAACATTTATAACTTCTGTTTTAAGGTTTGTCAGAAGATCAAGGATCTCAACTTTATCATCAAGACTTACAGCAACGGAATACACTTTTTCTGAAGGTAAAAGCATAGGGAAATTAAAGAGCCCGGGTGCCATCAGGTAAAATTCCCGGATAAGAACCTCTGTCGATAATTCGGAAGTCTTCTTTTTATTTCCTTCACTTAATCTGAATATTGCACCCTTGCCGGAAGAGGAAACTGACAACGAATAATCAATTTGCGCCTGAGAAAGAATTTCCTTTACTTCCCTTAAGCTTGGTTTGGGAAAACTGAAGAAAATTTTGCTTGTTTTCTCTTTTTTAATGCTAAGCTGCTTGAATGCTTTGGAAAGTTTTATCTTAGGAAGATCGAATGTGAAATCCCTGGTTGAAGGCAGCACTGGCCAGACATTAATATCATCAGTATTAAGAACTGTCGTTGCTAATGAGTCTATGTAGTACTCATCAGAGTCTGGTTCTCTCAGCCATTTGTTCCAGTCATAATGCTCGGGTGAATCGAGCTTACTGACTGATTCTGCAACCTTCTTCCTGACGGATCTGTACATTAGTCGCTTGTCTTTTGCAGATGAACCTGTTCACATGCCTGTTTCAGCCTGTCAAATGGTTCCAGAAGATTCCTGTTCTCTGCAACTTCATTTAACAGATCTTTTATTTGTCCTAATTCAGACTCATATTTTTTGGAAGTTTCAACAAACATTTTACCGTTGCCGCTGAAGCCTTTTAGCTCCTGGCCGTTTTTTGCTTTTGATGAATTGTCGTCGCCTGAAACTCTTACTACTCTGACGCCCTGCTTGTTGTTTGCACCCAGGAAGAGATTATCCTTAACAAGAATAATGTCGATCTCTTCATTTAGGGCATTAATCAGGGGAACTGAAATGAGTTCAACCAGAATATGCTCCAGGAGAACATCTCCGTATAAAGTTTTCTGGAAATTGGTAGTTTTTATCGGTGCTGTTACTCTGAACTCGAGTGGTTTTGTGTCTGCATCGGTGACAAGTATTGCACCCATTATACCGCCATTGTCATCCGGTGCGTAGGTTTCGAGGAAACCAATTTTGCCTATTGACATTGCTGCTGCCTCTCATTGTTAATAATTATAACCATTTATTTAATAACTGTATTAATCGTATACAGAAAGTTTGTCCGACAATTATGACGTCAGAAAATACCAAATACCGCTTTCCACCTGAAAATTGAATATTTGCAGTTGAAAAAGTACAATTAATATGCCGGGCGAAAATCCGGCTGTCTTATTAAAAAAACACCTATATTAAAATGAAACAGTCTGCGCCCCGCTGGTAAAAATTTAGAATGATGTAAAATTGTCTGTTATCTTTGAAGATTGTTAGATATTTTACCGGTATGAAACGAACATTTTAACTTGCCGATGAAAAAACTTTACTTTTTAGTTTATTTTCAACTGATTTTTTGTTTTGCTGCTTTCGCGCAGTATCCCTTACCAACGGAAAATTCTATCATTTTTTCTGGATCGGGGAACTGTGCAGATTGTCATACCGGTAATGGCGATGTTCTTTCTTTGAATGGGGTTGATATTTCCCCTCCTACCTATTGGCGCTCAACAATGATGGCTAATTCCAGTAAAGACCCCCTGTGGAGGGCTATGGTTTCTGAAGAGGTTACCGAATTCCCTTCGCTGAAAGATACCATTGAAACACTCTGTACAAAATGCCATGCCCCTATGGGATATACTGAAGCTATTTATCAGGGACATAAATCCTATTCGATTGCCGAGTTAAGAGCCGACCCGCTGGCAAATGACGGCGTTAGCTGCACTGTC
>DATFVA010000273.1:0-4058 GCA_035260565.1 Ignavibacteriaceae bacterium
TCAGCACTCATTGCCGGTGATGGTGAAAAAATAGTTGTACTATCTGCAATGGCAGGTACAACAAATACTCTCGTGCAAATTGCTGAAAAATTGTATGTTAAAGAAAATGCTAAAGCAATTGAAATAATTGATAACCTTGAAGTGAAGTATTCCGGTATTCTTGAAAAGTTATACTCGAATAAAGGATTTGTTGAAAGAGGTAAAGAGATAATCTCAACCCATTTCACTTATATCAGATCGTTTACGCAGGACATTTTTACACGGTATGAAGAAAGAGCAATTCTTGCCCAGGGTGAATTGATCTCCACTGCTCTTTTTCAGCTGTACCTTGAAGACCAGGGAATTAAATCAGTGCTGCTTCCTGCTTTGAATTTTATGCGGATCGATACCAACCAGGAACCTGATAACTTTTACATAAAAGAAAATCTTGAGAGGGAGCTATCAAAATATCCCGATGAGAATCTTTTTATTACGCAGGGATATATATGCAGGAACCTCTACGGCGAGGTCGATAACCTTAAAAGAGGAGGCAGCGATTATTCTGCTTCATTGATGGGTGCTGCAATCGGTGCGGAAGAAATACAAATATGGACTGACATCAGCGGGATGCATAATAATGATCCCCGGTTTGTAAAGAATACAAGACCAGTCTACCGGCTTACTTTTGATGAAGCAGCAGAACTTGCATACTTCGGGGCAAAGATTCTCCATCCTTCAAGCATACTTCCCGCACAGCAGAAGGGAATTCCCGTACGACTGAAGAATACTATGCAGCCCGAGGATGAAGGCACCCTCATTTCTTCAGATTCTCCCGGTGATGGTATAAAGGCGATTGCGGCAAAGGACGGCATAACCGCGGTTAAAATAAAATCGGGACGAATGCTGATGGCATATGGTTTTCTCAGAAAAGTTTTTGAAGTGTTTGAAAGGTACAGGACCCCTATCGATATGATTTCAACTTCAGAAGTCTCTGTTTCACTAACTATTGACGACACATCCTTTCTTGACAAGATTATTGAAGAATTGAAGAATTATGGTTCGGTTGAGGTATCGGAGGCAAATAGCATTGTATGCCTCGTTGGTAATACAATAGAGGAGCAGAAGGGACATATAAGCAGAATTTTCGAAGCTCTGAAACATATCTCAGTCAGAATGATCTCGTACGGCGGCAGCAGACACAGTATATCGCTTTTAATCAGCTCTGATGATAAAAAGGAAGTTCTTCAGTCCCTTCATACAAACCTGTTTACGGATTAAACGATGTTCAGTAAAAGACTAATAAATAAGTTCGGGGAAATGAAGACGCCTTTCTATTATTATGATATCAAACTGCTGAAAGATACACTTCAGTCCGTCAGGGATGAAATTGATAAATACGGCTACATAGTTCATTATGCAGTTAAGGCAAATGCGAACAGCAGGATACTTAACATTATCAGGGAATATGGATTCGGTGCTGATTGTGTGAGCGGCAACGAGATTAAACAGTCCCTAAGTACAGGATTTCCCGGCAATAAAATAGTGTTTGCCGGTGTGGGCAAGTCGGATGAAGAGATTATTACCGGGTTGGAGAATGATATTTTCTGTTTTAACTGCGAATCGATCCAGGAAATGGAAGTAATAAATGATCTTGCAGGGAAGAGAAACAGAAAGGCGGATATCGCGCTAAGGATTAATCCTAATATCGATCCCAAAACACATCACTACATTACAACAGGACTGGAAGAAAATAAATTCGGCATCAACCGCTGGGAACTAGAGAAGATAGTCAAAGCCCTTCCCGGTTTAAGCAATCTTAATCTTATAGGACTTCACTTCCATATCGGCTCGCAGGTTACTGATATGGATGTATTCAAAAGCCTGTGTATTCATATAAACGAGGTACAGGACTGGTTTGCAAAGCATAATGTTTTTTTTAAGCACCTTAATGCAGGCGGCGGGCTGGGTGTCGATTACCAGCAGCCCGAAAATTCCATTAATGATTTCGGTTCTTTCTTCAGGATCTTTAATGAGATCATTGAATTAAAACCGGGTCAGCAGCTTCATTTTGAACTGGGACGTGCTCTGACTGCACAGTGCGGAAGCCTTATAACACAGGTGCTGTACGTAAAGGAAGGAGTGAATACCGATTTTGTAATCCTTGACGCAGGTATGACCGAATTAATCCGTCCCGCCCTCTACCAGGCATACCATAAAATTGAAAACCTTTCTTCAGATGGTAAACGGAAAAAATACGATGTAGTGGGACCGATCTGCGAATCATCCGATACCTTCGGCAAAATGATCCTGCTGCCGGAAACAAAGCGCAGAGATTTGATAGCAATAAGAACTGCCGGCGCATATGGTGAGGTAATGGCATCCCGCTATAATTTAAGGAACCTTCCCGCTGCTTTTTATTCTGATGAGATCTGAATTAATAACTGCAATATATAATTCTATAATAAAACGGATTATGCCGAATGAAGTATTTCATCAATACAGTTTCAAAAGATCATGTTATGATCGGAAAACAAAACGGTATTGTACAGGCAGGACATGGGAAGAAAGCCCCGCTTCAAAAACTTCATCAGGGTGATTTTGTTATTTTCTATTCCCCCAAATCATCCCTGGAAAATGGTGAACCGCTTCAGGCTTTTACGGCTGCAGCTCAAATCAGGGACGATGATATTTATCAGGTTGAAATAAACGAAAAGTTCAAACCATTCAGAAGAAATGCGGAATATTTTGATTGTAAGGAAACTCCCATCCGCCCTTTGATCAGCGAACTCCAATTCATAGAAAATAAGAAATCTTGGGGATTTAAGTTCCGTTTCGGGCTTTTTGAGATAAATAAGAAGGATTTTGAGCTCATTACAAGGCATATGAATGTGAAGCCTGGTACGGCTCTGTAATCAAATCCGCAGCAACTAAATTATTTTAAGGATTAGTCAGTTACCGGAGATACCGGATATAGTCAGATTAATCTTGCTAAATTGAAAGAATTAAAGCATATTAACAGCGGAGGATTTAACTATGGAATTATTTTTTAACTCATTCCTGGTCATGTTCATATCTGCAGTTGTAGTAATGTTTGCCCTGAGCTTATATCTCTATCTCTATCTTGATTGAGAATTGTTCAGCAGCTTCCCGAGCGGACTATCATCGCGGATGATTTCTCTTATTTCTGAATAAGGAATAAAAACTTCGGGTGCCCCAAGTACATACGCCCCTGCCTCATAAGGATTAAACTGGAATTTTATTCCCCCTTTGTACAAATCAAAATTATCATTTAATGCGAATCCTTTTTCAAAACCGAAAAATCCCTGGTCATATAACGATTGTGTGGAATCCGCCTGGTAGTGTTCCCTGAATATTTTCTCTCCAGCGCGATTTAGTATTTCTTTGTAATCACCCTGAAAAATATCTCCCAGCATTATCGGCTCTCCTGTTTCAAGGTTGAAGCTGGAAAGCGAGAATGACGAATTACCATGGGCCCCGCCTGTAAAGATATATTCGGTTATTTCAAGCGATAGGATATTATCCGAGTTGAATGCAATACTTGTAAACTCATTGTTCTCATAAACCGGTTTGTAATCCCTGAAAAGCTCTGAATCCGCTTCGATCTCATTTTTGTAATCCTCAATAAACGAGTCCATCCGATCGTTTATATCAGTATATCCGTTATCTCCCTGCATCGACCCGCTGAGATAGAAATGCATTATATAAGAATTAATTTTCTGCATCACTGTTTCATCGGGGTAATCTGTCATTACCGGATAGCTAAGATCAATTGAAACTGCATAATCTGAATAATCGGATTCGCCGTAATCCTCACTAAAATGTTTTATATCAAACCTGCTGCTGCCGGGAGGATAATTCTCATTCAGTTCAAAGTCAAAGATTTTACTTGAATCCGGGTTTAGCCATTTGCCTACCATCTCATTGTCTGAAGTAAACTTTCCGTCAAATATTCCTGTAATAATGGTATTATATTCTTCATCGAACCCGCCCTCTTCTTCAATATGGATGCTTCCGTCGTCCCGTATATAACTATAGTACTGGAAATAAATTGGCTCACC
>DATFVA010000274.1:0-6225 GCA_035260565.1 Ignavibacteriaceae bacterium
ACCATTACGACAAGGATGATAAGAGTATTGCGGCAATGGAAAAAAGACATATTGCTCTTGTTCTGAACGAATTGAAATGGAATATTTCACGGAGCGCTGAAGCTTTGAGAATAGACAGGGTAACTCTTTATAACAAGATTACTAAATACGGGCTGCAAAGAAACGAGTAATGCAGGATATATGCATAGCTCCTGTAAGTATCTCTAATAATGAACTGCTGCAGAGAGTTATAATCGAACTCAGAAATATTCTCCAGGTTGAAATCAAGCTCATTGATCTCAACCTTGATCTTCGTAAAGCTTATTCTGTTGACCGCAGACAATATTATTCGACACAGCTTATAGCAGAAGCAGTCGGTCATACCCTCCATCTTAACAGTAAGATAGTTATACTGGTAGACTTTGATTTGTTCATTCCGGTATTCACGTATGTTTTCGGAGAGGCCCAGCTTAACGGGAAACATTCTATCGTATCACTCTGCAGGCTATATGAGGAATTCTACACCGGCAGAACCGATGATGAGCTTCTGTTCGAAAGGACCATTAAAGAAATCCTGCACGAACTTGGACATAATTTCGGTCTGCTCCACTGCAGCAGCTGGGACTGCGTGATGCATGCCTCTGCAGAAATTGAAGAAGTTGATATTAAAGGAAAAGTATATTGCAAAGCCTGCAGACGTACACTGCAGAGTATATTCGATTTCCGGGTTAATTAGTCTTGGTGGGTTCTGCGTGCGACGGTTGATTTATCCAGGGAGGAATCACCTGATCACGGTGCTTTTCCGATCTGCTTGCTGAAGTTTTAGCTCTCCTTGGTGTGTTCGAACCGGAGCAGAAAGACCCGAACAACCTGCTGTGCCCCATCTCTCCGTCTTAAGATGATCGCGTTTCAGATCCTGTTAATTCAGCATCCTTAATATGATGACGGATATAAATCCGTTTTCTTATATAATGATCAAGCAGCCAGGCCGCTGAGATCCATACAAATCCGATTGCCCACCCTGCTATTATCTCATTGGGAGAGTGGGACCCTTTTATTATCTGTGCAATTCCTATTGAGATGCTTAAAAGAAAGGCTATGACCATTATAAAATGATTTACAGATCTGTCTGGATTTGACCGGTATATCAATCTTGCAAGGGTAAAATAAAAAACCACAGACATCATCGCGTGACCGCTTGGAAAACCTTTTCCGTAAGTTTCGAATAAATTCAGCCAGTTAAACCAGGGTTCTCCGCCGTAATAGTTTTTCAGAAAAACATGCATAATTCCTGCACCAATAACCACAAAGAAATAAGTATAAAGTGTTCTGTATTTCTTCCTTATGAAAAGATAGCCTCCGAAGATTATGGAGAAGAGTGAAACAAAAAGCTGGCCTGCCAGTGAGGACAGGTCGTTCATAGTTCCAACCAATGATTCCGATCCGTAGGACCCGCTCCATTTATTTGTCTTCCCCAGCCATTCGAACATAAAAGTCTTATAGCCTCCCGTTATGCCGGCTACGAACCCATTTGTACATAAGAAAAAAATGTACAAACTTAATATTATAATAGACCATGCAGTATACTTCTTATATTTCCGGCTTTTTCTGTTTTCCCGCTCCACAGCATCCATATTAAACCTTAAATTCTTATAGCCCTAAAATAAATAAATTATACGTGTTTTTTGAATGATTTGTCCCACTTTCCTTCTCAACTTTTAGAATCTCAAAATTTACGCTTTCTAATTTATGGTAAGTGTACCTGTCTAAACAGGCTAAAAAAGGGGTTGTCAGTAATAAATCTCTTCTGGAATGTTATTTGGTCTGTATAAAAGATTCTGGCATCTGCTCCTAAAGTCGTTAAAATAAAATTGGAAGGGTTTTATGTATAATTCTATAGTGCTGGTTAAACAGGTTCCTGATACGGCTAATATCTCCGGAAAAGTGATGAAGGATGACGGAACTGTTAACCGCTCAAAACTCCCCGCAATATTTAATTACGAAGATAAAGTTGCACTCGAATTCGCCCTGCGGATAAAGGAAAAGTTCGGCGGTAAAGTCACTGCCGTCTCTATGGGCCCTCCCCGGGCTTCTGATACTCTCAGGGAATGTCTGTTTATGGGGGCAGATGAGGTTTATCTTATCACTGACAGAAAGTTTGCCGGTGCCGATACGCTTGCTACTTCTTATGTGCTTGCAGAAGCAATCAAAAAAATCGGTAATTACAGTTTCATATTCGCCGGAAGACAGGCAATTGACGGAGATACAGCACAGGTGGGACCTCAAACAGCAGAAAAGCTTGGTATTCCGCAAATAACTTACACAGAAGAACTGATTGATGTAAAAAGAGACCGTATTATTATCAGGCGTAAAATTGACGGAGGCTATGAGATAGTTGAAGGAAGCATCCCTGTTCTTCTAACTGTTTTAAAAGATGCTGTTGACCCGCGACCTTTCAGTGCTAAACGTGTAATGGCATTTAAAGGTGCTAAATCGCTGCTTGACCTTGAAAAGTTGACTGAAGAAAACTCACTGTTATATATCGATAAGCTGGTTCATGAATATGAAGAAAAGGGACTCCTTATTAAAACACAGACTACCGATGACCTTGATGTCGATCCCGAAAGATGCGGTGTTAAAGGATCTCCGACAAAAGTATATAAAGTAGAATCTGTCGTCCTTGCTGGTGGAAATCACGCGAGAGTTGAGCCTACAAAGACAGCCTTATCAGGTTTGATAGATCAATTAATGAATGATCATATTTTTGGTTAAAGGAGTGATTAAATGAATTTTTCTAATGAAGTCTGGGTATTTATTGAACAAAGAGACGGCAAACCGGCTGATGTAAGCTTCGAACTCCTTTGCAAGGCACATAAGCTTGCTGAGACAATGGAGGGAAGCGTTAAGGCCGTTGTGATAGGAGATAATGCTGAAGAAATTGCAAAAGCAGCTTTCTGCTACGGCGCTAATGAGGCAATGCTTATTGATCATCCATCTCTAAGGCATTTCAGGACTATACCCTACAGCAGAATTCTCACAAAATTAATAGAAGAATTTACGCCAAGGATTGTACTGTTTGGAGCCACTGTGATCGGCCGTGATCTCGCTCCCCGGGTTGCCTCGCATACAAAGAGCGGTTTGACGGCTGATTGTACTGATCTGCAGATATCCGACGTTACCTATCTTAAAGAAAAATTTCCCAGGCTGCTTCTTCAGATCCGTCCTGCTTTCGGCGGCAATATTATTGCAACTATTATTACTCCCGATGTACCCGTTCAGATGGCAACCGTGCGTGAAGGGGTAATGGAACTTTCGCTCCTGAGTCAACCAAATCCTGTAAAAATTACAAAAATAGATTTTCATCCTGATCCTGCTGACGAACTGGTCAGAATTATCGAGCAGCACCGCGAAGAAAATAAAGTGAACTTAAAAGCTTCTCCGATAATTGTTGCCGGCGGTTACGGTCTTGGAACAAAAGAGAATTTTAGACTTATAGAGGAACTGGCCCATACAATAGGTGCCGAGGTTGCCGGAAGCCGTGCCGCTGTAGATGCAGGCTTCGTTGCACCCGATAGGCAGGTAGGACAAACAGGTGTTACAGTAAGGCCGAAACTATATATCGCTGTAGGCATTTCCGGAGCTATCCAGCACCGTGCAGGTATGCAGGAATCACAGAAAATAATTGCTATAAATACCGACCCGGAAGCTCCCATTTTTGATATCAGCCATTACGGTATTGTTGGAGATGCATCGGAAGTTATTCCTGCGTTCATTGAAGCTTATAAAAATAAATTGAAATAAGGTTTTATTATGCCAAATTTTTTCACCGATAATAATGATATCCTTTTCCATTTCAATCATCTGCATATAGAGGAGATAGTCTCTATTCTTGAGGATGATTACACTCAGGCTAAAGAGTACCGGTACGCTCCTGTTGATTATGAAGATGCAACTGAGAATTATAGGAAGCTGCTTGAAATAACCGGGGATATAGCCGGCAATTTCATAGCAGAACGTGCGGCCGGGGTTGATGAAGACGGCGCCCTGCTGCAGGATGGCAAGGTTAGTTATGCAAAGGGGACACAGGAGAATCTGAAAAGACTGGGCCAGGCTGACCTTATGGGTTTGATATTTCCAAGAAAATACGGCGGATTAAATGCTCCTTTTATGATTTATATTATGTCCATCGAACTCATCTCCCGTGCAGATGCTTCTTTAATGAACCTGTTTGGTCTGCAGGATATTGCCGATACAATCAGGAAGTTTGGAAACGAAGATCAGAGACAGGAATTCCTTCCCGGCTTCTGTTCGGGTGAATACACCGGCGCAATGGCTCTTACAGAACCTGATGCGGGGTCTGACCTTCAGGCTGTTAAACTGCATGCGTACCAGGATGAAAAAGGTAAATGGTTTCTTAAAGGAGTTAAACGATTTATAACTAATGGGAATGGTAATATTCTTCTTGTTCTGGCCAGGTCTGAACAAGGGACAAAGGATGGACGCGGATTAAGCATGTTTGTGTGTTACGGAGATGAGACTGTAAAAGTAAGAAGGATTGAACATAAACTTGGAATTCATGGCTCCCCGACTTGTGAACTCCAGTTTAACGATACCCCGGCACAGCTGATCGGGACGAGAAGATTCGGTTTGATTAAATATGTATTTGAGCTGATGTTCCGTGCAAGGATGGGGGTCTCTGCACAGGCAATGGGAATCTCGCAGGCTGCTTATGAAATGGCTGTTAAATATGCCCGTGAAAGAGAACAATTCGGCAAACCAATTATCAATATTCCGGTTGTTTCCAATATCCTCATCGACATGAGAACCCTTCTTGAAGCAAACCGTTCACTTCTATATGAAGCTGCAAGGAGCGTGGATAAAAAAGAAGCGCTTGAAATGCAGATTGAAAAAAGAAAGGAACACGGTCTGAGCGTTCAGGAGGAAAATTTCAGGCTTAAACAATTGACAAAAGAAACGAACCTTCTTACTCCAATGTGTAAATTAGTCCTGACTGAATCTGCAAATAAAATTACATACGATGCTCTCCAGATACACGGCGGTACAGGGTATATGAAGGAATTCAGGATCGAAAGACTTGCCCGCGATGCCAGGATAACAAATATTTATGAAGGCACTTCACAGTTGCAGGTTGTTGCGGCAATGGGCGGCGTTATCAATGATGTACTGGGCTACAGGTTTGATGAAAAAGAAAAGAAAGAGTATAAAGGCGGGGTAGCTCCTCTTGTCAACCATCTGATTGAAATAAGGGGTATTTATAGAGACTGCCTGAAGTATGTTGCTGATAAAAAGGATCCGGCATTTCAGGACGTAGCCGGGAAAGATCTTCTTGAGTTATATACTTACCTGGTCGTTGGTTACCTTCTGCTTGACGAAGCAGAGATTGAACCTAAAAAAGTGTTTGCGGCTAATCGTTATATCCTTTATTCTCTTGCAAACGCAAGGAAGAATGCTGAATCAATAAAAGATGGATTATTTAACGATATCCTCCATGCAGAAAAAATTTTAGCTTAAATTAGTATCATCAAAAAAAGAGACTTAAAATGACTGATAAACAAACCTTCTACTACAAAATCTTCGATGATAAAGAACGCCTCAACTATATGAAATCTTCCCTTCCTCATAAAGAGCTTGAGGACCTTCTGAAAGAGTACGAGAGAGATCATCAGAAATATTTTAATCCTGAATTCGTTCAGTTCCTGAAAGAAAAAAATATCGAAGCTGAACTAATTGAGGTAAGCGATATTTCATATTAATTTAACCCTGGAGCCCGGTCAGGTAATGCTCTCCTAAAAATCATTGACCGGGCTGCTTCTCCTCCATTCTGCATCATCCTGCGATTCGCTAAATCCGCTAAATCCGTTAATCCGTTAATTCATCAATCAATTCGTTAAGTCCGCTAAATCCGTTAATCCGTTAATTCATCAACCAATCCGTTAAGTCCGTTAAATCCGTTAATACTTTAATTCATCAATCAATCCGTTCAGTCCGCTAAATCCGTTAATCCGTTAATTCATCAATCAATTCGTCAAGTCCGCTAAATCCGTTAATCCGTTAATTCATCAATCAATCCGTTAAGTCCGCTAAATCCGTTAATCCGTTAATTCATCAATCAATTCGTCAAGTCCGCTAAATCCGTTAATACTTTAATTCATCAATCAATCCGTTCAGTCCGCTAAATCCGTTAATACTTTAATTCATCAAACAATCCGTTAAGTCCGCTAAATC
>DATFVA010000275.1:0-3384 GCA_035260565.1 Ignavibacteriaceae bacterium
TTGTATTTTTTTAATCCGTCGTGCACAAGCTGCATTGCGTATAACCTTCTCCGGGCATCCTCCGAAGAATCGAAGATCTCCCTGACTTCATTTAGTTCTGTCGGACTTAATTCACCGTCAAGGTATCTGTTCAGTATCTCATCTGTCAATCCGGTCATAACATCTCCAATGTATAATTGCTTTTAAGTACAATATCCTTAAGAGCATTCCTCGACCTGTGAAGCAGCACCTTAACATTTGATATTGAACGGTTTGTAACTTCACTTATCTCTTCGCAGGACATTTCTTCAAGATAAAACATAGTAATAACAGATGCATAATTCGGAGGGAGTTTATCAATCAACTCAGTCAGAAGCAGACTTAGTTCTTTTTTTTCGGAATCAGCCGGGTAAGTATTATCTGAAATATTCAGATCTTCATCTATTGAAGTCATCTCTTTTTCAATCTTTCTTTTCTTTGCAGACAGCCTGGTTAATGCTGTATTATAAACAATCCTATAAAACCATGTGGAGAATTTGGCTTCCTGTTTGAAATTATTCAAGCCGTAATATGCTTTCAGAAAAGCATCCTGAAGAACTTCTTCAGCTTCCATATTATCTTTTAACATATTGCATAAAAGCGAAAACGCCTTATTTTTATATCTATCTACCAGTATTTCAAAATCAGACTGATTTCCTTTCCTGACAGATTCGATTACCTTAGCATCGGTTAATTCTCTCATCTATCCATTAGACCTGGTTTTTTAAATTTGGTTACAGGTCGGCGAAATTGTTTACACAAAATAATTAAAATGTACGTTATATTCACCCAACCCGCCTGCCGGCGAGGCAGGTCACTCAATCATTCAAAAAGGGTTATATCTGTAATTTGGCAATTTGCAAGCTTGTAATGACTTCTCTGTGTAACCTTTCTCACGGAGTGACAGTCTGAACCGGTAGAAGCTGAATATATCAGTTGTAACCAAAAAATAATTTCAGTGTCTTAACAGATAAAAAAGGTAACAAAATGGCTAGTGAAGTAATTGCAGTATTCATCCCGATAGTGATGACCCTGGTAGCAGGACTCGTGCTTGTAACATATTTCTATTTGCGCTCAAGGGAACGGCAAATGCTAATAGATAAAGGTTTAAGCGCAGATTCAATCAAAGAATTCTTTGAAAGCAAGAAAGATCCATACCGACTGATGAAAATCGGTATAATAACTGTAGCATTCGGAATTTCGCTCGGATTCGGGCTATGGCTGCAGGATATAACTAATAGAGATTATTGGACGCCATTTTCAATCTTTACAATTACAGGTATTGGATTTGTATTAGCAAACCTCGTGGCGAATAAATACAGAAATAATCAACCATAAGCACGGTGAAGGATGTCCTGAATGATTAAATGGACTTTCACATCTCCGGAGGGTAAAGAAATCCTGTTTATTTGAAAAGGGAAAAGTAGTGATTGATTATAACATATGTTGTAATAGTAAAAGAAGCTGTCATAAAAGTCTGTTCTTTTAAGCACCGTCTTACAACAAGCAGATCCGGAACGACAGTTTTAAGACAGCTTCTTTACTAATCTAACCTTAAGATTTTCCGGCCTGAACGTTTTCCGCAACTTCTGCTTCCTGGGTTTCCAGCCACCGTTCTGCATCTAATGCAGCCATACATCCGGAACCTGCGGCTGTTATCGCCTGCCTGTAAGTCTTATCTGCAACGTCCCCCGCCGCAAATACGCCGGGAATATTTGTATAAGTAGAACCCTCTTGTACCCTGAGGTATCCTGTTTCATCCATATCGAGAATACCTTTGAAAAGTTCGGTATTCGGTTTATGTCCTATCCCGACAAATAATCCATCAGCAGCAAGCTCTGAAGTTGAGAGATCTTTTGTATCTTCCAGAAGAACTCCGGTCATCACTTTTTTGCCGTCCTCAGTTTTTCCAAGTACTTCCTTAACAACTTTATTAGTTAAAAATTTAATCTTAGGATTATTTAATGCACGGTCGAGCATAATTTTTGAAGCTCTGAACTCTTCTCTCCGGTGTATAACTGTCACCTCAGAAGCAAACTTAGTAAGGAAGTTTGCTTCTTCCATAGCCGTATCTCCTCCACCGACAACTATAACCTTCAGATTTTTAAAGAAAAATCCGTCGCAGGTTGCACAGGCTGAAACGCCGTAACCCATAAAATGTTTTTCACTCTCTATGCCAAGGAGTTTCGCAGAAGCACCGGTAGCTACTATAACGGCGTCAGCATAATATACTTCATCGTACGATTTCAGTACGAACGGTCTCCTGGAAAAATCAACCTCGGTAATTTCCTTGTAATAGGATTTTGCTCCGAAGCGGTGAGCCTGATTGCGCATAACATCCATTAATTCAGGCCCCATTATACCTTTTTCAAAACCCGGATAATTTTCAACTTCAGTCGTAATCGTAAGCTGTCCCCCCGGCTGCATCCCTTCAAAAATCACCGGATCCAGTTCAGCCCTTGCATTATATAAAGCAGCTGTAAATCCTGCAGGACCTGAACCTATGATAATTATTTTATGATGATTTTTATTTTTCTCTATATCAGACATTTTAGCTCCATAAAAACTATAATTAAGTACTCTTGATTAGATTCCAATATTACTGAAAAGTTTCCAATCCAATTTTTCTAATTGCAAATTTACGAATTACTATCGTGATTTTTAAGGTCTCCGGAATGCAAAATAAATAAAGCATTCCTTTTTAGTCCCGAAAGTTTAGTCCTTTTGACGGGGCTATCTTTAATCTGCGGTTAAATTCCCCGCTTTTCATTTCTTCCACCTCCGACAACTTAATTCCGGTTTTACCGTCGAAGGGATAAAATTCTGCTTTCTCACAACTTTCACTGAATTTTATATTCCAGGGACAGACCTCCTGGCAAATATCGCAGCCGAATACCCAGTTATCAAATTTTCCTTCAAATGATGCCGGTATTTCACCTTTATTTTCTATTGTGAGATAAGAGATGCATTTACCGGAATCCACGAGATATTCATCAACAATAGCATCTGTAGGACATGCATCAATACACGCTGTACACGACCCGCAGTGGTCGGTTATCAGCTCCGAATAATTGAATTCGTAATTTGTAATGATATTTGCGATAAAAAACCAGCTGCCGATACCCGGGTTTATTACATTGGTATGCTTCCCCTGCCATCCGATTCCTGCCCTTACCGCCCAAGCTTTATCCATTACCGGGCCCGTATCAACGTATGAGATTGAATTGAACTGATCATCTGTTTCTTTTAATTGCTTTTCAAGGTGTTTAAGCTTTTCCCATATTACGAGGTGATAATCCCTGCCCCAGGCATAGCGTGAAATTTTACCTGACGGATGCCCGGTTCTTTCATCTTCATTATCAGAAT
>DATFVA010000276.1:0-3123 GCA_035260565.1 Ignavibacteriaceae bacterium
AATGAAAATTCCGTAATCTGCAAGATTGAGAACGGCGGAACTTTATATCCTAAAAAGGGTATGAACCTTCCCGGTATGAAACTTTCTACACCAAGCATCACAGACAAGGATTTCAGGGACCTTGAATTCGTTCTGCAGCACCGGATCGACTATATCGCTTTATCTTTCGTAAGACGGCCGGAGGATATCACGATTTTAAAAGCATGGCTGAAAGCAAGAAATTCAGATATTCCTGTTATAGCAAAAATTGAGAAACGTGAAGGGGTTGAAAGGTTCGATGAAATTCTGGAAGTCGCAGACGGGATAATGGTAGCAAGAGGCGACCTTGGAGTTGAACTGCCGGCTTCTGAAGTACCCGTGATACAGAAGGAAATTATCAGGAAATGCAATTCTGTCGGCAAGCTTGTAATTACAGCAACACAGATGCTGGATTCAATGATACATAACCCGGTCCCAACTCGCGCGGAAGCATCAGACGTTGCTAATGCAGTCTGGGACGGGACGGATGTTGTAATGCTGAGTGGGGAGACTTCAATCGGCAAATTCCCTATCCGTACTGTTAATATTATGAATGATATTATCCGCAATGCTGAGAAACATTTATTCAATCATATAGTAGAATTTAAGGTACCGGAAAAGGTTGAAGAAAACCTGTTTGATTCTGTAGGAAAAGCAGTTGTTTCAATAAGCCGGCAGATAAATGCATCAGCCATAGCTGCCTTCACTTTTCAAGGAAGAACGGCGGGCAACCTTTCCAAGTTCAGACCTGAAGCAAAAATAATCGCTTTCTCGAACAGCTTTGATACAATGAATAAGCTATGCTTAAGATGGGGAATTATTCCCGTTCACATGGATGAAATAGACAAGGAACATATAGCCATAGATAAGGCAAAGAAAATAATTATAGAAGAAGGCTACGTTAAAGAAGGCGATGTTGTTATATTTGCTGCGGGAGCACCTTATTCCGAGAAAAGCCGGGCAAACTGGTTAAGGTTCGAGATTATTTAATGTATTGAAGAATTAGATCAAATTGATGATTATGTATTATGAAATCAGAAACTATGGAAATGAAAATAGCAAAATGGTGGGAACCCGCAGACAAGGATAAACTCTTATGCACCCTTTGTCCCCGCTATTGTAAAATAGGCGAAGGTCAGGCAGGATTCTGTTATATAAGACAAAATGTAAACGGCACACTCTACACTACAGGTTACGGCAGACCCACAGGCTTTGCGATTGATCCTATAGAAAAGAAACCCTTAAATCATTTTTATCCCGGAACCGGTGTTTTGAGCTTCGGAACTGCCGGCTGTAACCTCGGCTGTAAATTCTGCCAGAACTGGTCGATGAGTAAAGCAAGGCTGGATGATCTTAATGCTCTTACTGCCTCTCCTGAAGAAGTGATCAAACTCGCCAAACAGTATAAAGTACCTTCAATAGCATATACCTATAATGATCCTACTATTTTTGGAGAATACGTTATAGATATTTCAAAAATAGGTAGAGCAGAAGGTATAAATTCCGTGATGGTTACTGCCGGCTATATTGATAAGGAAGCAAGAAAGGATGTATATAAATATATTGATGCCGCAAACGTTGATCTTAAAGGCTTCACGGAACGGTTCTATAACAAACTGACCTTCTCCAGTCTGAAAGATGTATTGGACACCCTGGTCTGGTTAAAGGATGAAACAGATATCTGGTTTGAGATTACTACTCTTCTGATTCCCGGTGAAAATGATTCTGAAGAAGAAGTTCAAAGAGAATGTGATTGGATATTAAATAACCTTGGTGATTCAGTCCCTCTGCATTTTACGGCATTTCACCCCGACTTCAGATTAAGAGATAAGAACAAAACCCCCCCTTCTACTTTAAAGACCGCCAGAAATATTGCTCTCGGTACAGGAATAAAATTTGTTTATACCGGAAATGTTCATGACCCGGAAGGTCAGACAACCTTTTGTCCCTCCTGCCGTCATCCTCTTTTAAGAAGAGACTGGCATGACGTCATAAAGAATAATCTTAAAGGGAATAAATGTCCTAAATGCGGCACACTTATCCCCGGCCGCTTCTGAAACTGATCCATCCTTACTTTTAATGCGGTAGAAAGTTTCAAAGATCGTTCTTCTTATCGAAAGCATATACAAAAATTGTCCTAAGTACGGTAAAATTAGTTAACTTAAAAATAATCCCCTCCGTCAAATAATGAGTTATAGACTATAATTTACCCCCTTTTCGTTTAGCCTCAGAAGTCAGGAAATAATATTGGGTCTGATAAAAACCGGCCTAAATACTGTACAAATACGTTCCACATACGTCTCACATACGTCCCACATACGTCCCACATACGTTCTAAATATCTTCTACATACGCTTCCCCCTCCTATAAAAAAGCTGTTGCTAAAAAAACTATTTGAATTTGTTTATTTTCATACAGAGTGGAAATTCAAAATAATAGCAGAAATATTTGTTGCTCTGCATTTAATCCGGACAGTACTGACTATTGTAATAACCAACTATCTCAATTATATGATAGTCTTGTAGAGGCTGAACTATTTCACTAAATTTATTTTTTTGAAAATTAATTTCAGGGAAAAGGATGGAAAGACTTAAAGACAAAATTGTATTCATTTCGGGTGCCAGTTCAGGAATCGGCAAGGCCTGTGCGGAAGCCTTTGCCGTGGAAAAAGCAAATCTGATATTAGCCGCGCGTAGATTTGAAATACTGAAAGAGGAGGCGGAAAGGCTTGGAAAAACATATGGAATAAAAACCAAAATCATCAAACTCGATGTAAGAGATTTTAATGAAGTTAAACAGGCAGTTGATAGTTTGGATGAAGACTGGAATAAAATAGATATTCTGGTAAACAATGCAGGACTTGCGCGCGGTTTTGATAAAATTTATGAAGGTAACCTGGCCAGCTGGGAGGAAATGATCGATACTAACCTGAAAGGGCTTCTGTATGTCACCAGGAATCTCCTTCCAGGTATGATTGAAAGAAAAAGAGGACAGGTAATAAATATCGGATCAACTGCGGGTCACGAAGTTTACCCCAACGGTAATGTCTATTGCGCAACCAAGTTTGCTGTGAATGCTTTAACAAAGGGAATAAGAATGGACTGC
>DATFVA010000277.1:0-2264 GCA_035260565.1 Ignavibacteriaceae bacterium
GTCCTTTTTTTCTTTCAGGATCCGTCCTTACATCCAGAAGAAGAATATTATTCTGATTCTTCAGTCTTTTACTTACCTCGCCGGCATCATGATGTTCAATTTTTCTGTTATTTAAGAATTTTCTTACATAAGAAAATAAAATAAAAGCGATAAATGCATATATAATTATCTGTCCTGCGCTCAATTCAGCTCCATAAGTTTATTCTGATATATAACGAATTATAAATTTAAGAAACAATATGATTCATACCGATGCAAAAAGTTTCGGGTTTATACCCGGAATCACAGTATTTTTTGATAAACGGACTGATATTAACTTATTAACATTGCAGACAATAACACAGAATTATGAAATTAGGCAGCCTGGTACAGTTCCATATAAGCACAAGTGATGTGGCAAGATCAATTTCCTTTTATAAATTAATGGGATTCCAGGAATTAGCCTACAGTAAAAAACCATTCAAATGGATGGTGCTGAGCGATGGAAATCTGAATATCATTTTTGCTGAAGACGAATTTGAAGGACTAGAGTATTACGATGAAAATATGCAGGAAAAAATGTCGGAGATTGAGGGTCAGGGAATAGAATATGAGAATAAAGATATGCGGCTTGGGGACACCTGGTATAAAGTTGTAAAAGACCCCAATGATTTCCTTATTGCACTTGTTGAAGACCGGCCGAAATATTTCAGCGAAGCAAGTAAAAATGATTATGAGCCCCGCGGACGTTTTACAGAAATAAGCATCCATTCAGATAAGATAAAAGAATCGGTTGAATTCTGGCAGAAGTTCGGGTATGAAATAACCCACGATAAAAGGGAGGCTGAAAATCCCGGAGTTTCATTAAGCGACGGATCTATGGGAATCGGGTTATACAGCCGCGGATATTTCAACCATTATTTTCAGGGTCCGGCCATTACCTTCCGTGATGAAAATATGCCTGCCGTAATTCAGAACCTTAAAGATGACGGACTGCAGTTCCAGGAAGAATTAAAGGATGATGATGGCAACCTGTCGGGGGCAGTAGCACTCTCGCCCGAAGGGCAGACCTTCTTTTTATTCAGCCTGTAAGGCAGTCTGCCGCATATAACTCCTCCTTTTGACAAATTCATTTTTAATTTTTTTATTTAGGGAAGCCATTTATCTCTTTATAAAAACAGGAAGCGTTATGGAACACTTATTTGTTTCATTTAAAGTGAAAAAGAATAAGATTGAAGAGACAAAAAATACCATCCGCAGATTTGTTGATGAGATCAGCAGGAAGGAGCCGGGGACAATTCTGTATAATTGCTACCAGGAAAAAAGCGACAGTACTTCCTTTATCCATACAATGACATTTGAAAGCGAGAAAGCTGAGGAGCAGCACCGCCGCACGGAATACGTAAAAGAATTCGTTGATAAACTTTATCCTGTGTGCGAAAAAGAACCTGTCTTTACTGAATTAAATCTTATATGTTCAAATAATTCAGACCGGTTTAAATAATTACATTAAGAGGTTGTTTATGCCTTCAGAAAAATCAGGCTTCAGATTTCAGCCGCTCGAATATGAAAGATGGAGAGATGCAGAAAATCTTTTTGGTGAGAGGGGAGCCTGCGGCGGATGCTGGTGTATGCACTGGCGTGAAACAGGCAGAGAATTTAATGAGAAAAAAGGTGAAGGGAACAGGGTTGCATTTAAGCGTCTTGTTAAAGGGAAGGCACAGACTGGAATAATAGCCTACGCTGACAAAACTCCCGTCGGATGGATTGCCTTTGCACCCAGGGAGGAATATACAAGACTAAGCACATCAAAGATCCTGAAGCCCGTTGATGATAAACCCGTATGGTCCGTCGTTTGTTTTTACATAGATAAAAATTACCGGCATAAGGGATTAACCGTAGAACTTCTAAAAGAAGCTGAAAAGCATGCGAAGAAGAACGGCGCAAAAATAATAGAAGGCTACCCCATCGATCCGGAAACCAAAAACTACGTTCCTGCATTTGCCTTCACGGGACTTGCATCTGCATTCAGAAAAGCTGGCTTCACAGAAGTCGCCCGCCGCTCCGAAACCAGGCCAATAATGCGAAAGATCCTAAGGTAAATTGACCCCAAAATGGTATAGATAATTTCAACACTTTGACAGAAATGACAATCGCCGTACCTTCCCCGTATTTGTGCCGTAGTTATGCCGTATTTGTGCCGTATTTGGACTCAAAATGAGACACTGCGAAAACGGCCAAAAATCGCAATTTTCAGCTGTTGAATAAATTTACGTTTGACAAAA
>DATFVA010000278.1:0-6616 GCA_035260565.1 Ignavibacteriaceae bacterium
ACAATTTTTAATCCGTCCATTACTGATGATGTTGGAGATAAATCGCATCTGTTAATTTAAAATCAAAATCATTCTTGACTCAGACTCCGGTTTTCAGTATGTTGTACCCCCATTAGAGGGTTAATAAAATATAAGTATACCCCTTAATGGTAAATGTAACTAAAAAGCGTTATGGACAATTCTAAATATCTGCAGGAATTTATGGAAGTTGGTCTTACAGAACGGGAGGCCAAAATCTATATTACGCTTTTAAGCGGAAGAATGTCTACAGCCTCGGATCTCCAGAAAGCAGTGGATATTCCAAGAACAAAAATCTATGAAGTCCTGAATAAAATGGTTAGCCGGAACATCTGTACCGAGAAAAAGCTGGGTAAGAATAAAATGTACGAAGCTGTTGAGCCGAAGCTTGCAATGGAAAGAATTTATGAGAACTACCGGAATGAACTGTCGCAGAAAAAAGAAACCATAGACCGTTTATCGGAAATATTCACCCCCATATTTGAAAATAGTAAAGCCATCATCAATCCCCTCGACTTCATTGCGGTAATGGAAGAAAAAACACAAATCCATAAAAGGTATGTTAAGAGTGTCCGTGATACAAGGGTGGAGATGCTTACTTTTAATAAAGGTCCTTATGCCAGCGATAACGACGAAAGACTTAAAGAACAGGAAGATGAAGAAGCAAAGTTATTAAAAAGAGGAGGTTCGTCTAAAGGTATTTATCAGTATAAGGAGTTTGAAGAAATCGATTGGCTCTACGAATCTGTAAAAAAGTCGGTTCGCGATGGTGAAAAAGCAAGGATAGTCGACAGTCTTCCTATAAAAATGCTGATCTTCGATGACGAGAAAGTTATGTTCCCGCTTGAACAGCCTATCAAAACATCAAACGATTTAACTATGATCTATATTGAACATAAGCAGCTGGCTGCTGCGTGCCGCATCTTATTTGACCATATGTGGAATAGCGGTGTGGACTTTGAAGAAATTGAGAAAGCGTACCCGGGAAAAGAAAAAGCATTCGAAGTAAGCAGTAATTAATATTACAATCTAAATGATCTTTGTTCGGAAAAAATCTATAAAGAGCACGGAATGTTAAACAATAATTGCAGGAATTGCCAGAGTATGAAGAAAGTTCTATTCTTAGTTTTTGCCGGATTGGTTTTTTACAGCTGTAATACAAACCCTCCTACCTCTCCGGAAAGTATTTCTTATCCCGCCGGGAAAATTATTGTAACGACAACGATCAATTTTGAAACTATACACAGTCCTGCGGAGAAGATAGTTCTGCTTGAAGATTTTGCAAATGTAAGCTGCGTCCCCTGCGTTACATCTGACAAAATAATTGAATCGTTTCTGAACGGAACTTATGCAAATAAGATAGCCGTTGTTAAGTTCCCGACTAACTTTCCATCGCCTAACGATCCTTTTTATCTGGCTAATTCTAATGTGTGTGATTCAAGAATGCAATACTATAATATCATTTTTGCCCCTACTTTAATTGTTGATGGTATTTTAAGACCGGCTGCTACAGATTCAGTGGCAGTAAAAGAGAGAATAAATGAAAGATTAATCGCTGCTGCACCCTTCTATATAACCGTTGAAAAGAGTTATCAGGATAGCAGCCTGATTGTGAACATCAATGTCCGTCCTGTTACACTTACAGGAATAAATCTAAACGATCTCGTGCTGAATACTATAATTACTGAAAATGATATCGAGTTTGACGAAGCACCTGGATCAAATGGCGAGAAAGTTTTTTATAATGTTCTCAGAAAAGTGCTCCCGGATGAAAACGGAATATCCTTTTCCGCATTGCCTGATACTACATTTGAGTGGCAGACCGATTTATTATCTAACTGGAATCAGGCTAATATACACGTAGTTGCATACGTGCAGAATGTTCAAACGAAAGAAGTTCTACAGACAGGTTCTGATTACTAAAAATTGGTTCTAAATAATCCAGCCGGATCATAAGCTAATTAAATAAGATCCGGAGCATAAAATAAATCAAATTCAGGGTGAGAATATGAAATATATTTATACCTTTCTATCCATTCTTCTTTTTCCTGTTCTGCTTTCAGCTCAGCAGTATCTGAATATTGACTTCAGCGGTAATTTTCCTCCCGCAGGGTGGACAGTTAATCCTGTTTCCACCAATTGGGCCGGCAACAACTCTAATAATGCCGGCTGTACAGCACCAGAAGCAAGATTCAATTACAGTCCTACATTCACAGGTGACTCACGCTTAATCTCTCCTGTTATCAATTTGACCGGGGTTACTGCCCTGAAGGTTAAATTCAATCACATGGTCGATCATTATACCACACCTTATACGGTTGGAGTTGCAACCAGATCAGGCGGCGGAGCATGGAATGTAGTGTGGTCTAAGAATCCTACTGCAAGTATTCCTGCAACTCAGGAAATTGTTACAATTAACAATAGTGATGTAGGTGCAGCTGATTTTCAGATCTGCTGGTTCTTCAGCGGGTACTCTTACAACATCAATTACTGGTATATTGATGATATAAGTCTTTTCACACCTCTTGCACATGATGCAATGGTTAAAAGCATAGATATAGATAATCAGTATGTTCCGGGAACTACCTTTGCCCCCCAGGCTACGCTTAAAAACTTCGGGACGAACACAGAAACATTCGATGCTACCTGCATAATAAAAATAGGCGGTTCGGTTGTGTATACTCAAACCTGCTCACCTGTAACCCTTGCTGGTGATGCAGAAGAAACTGTTTCATTCCCTGATTATACAGCATCCGCTTCCAATGAACTCTTTGAAATAACCGTTACAACAAATCTAACCGGCGACCTTGATCCGTCAAATGATTCTATGTCGAAATGGTTTAATACTTATACTACTGAAAGAGATATGGTTCTTGTTGAAATCGCAACTGGCGGATGGTGTACTTATTGTCCGGGCGCCGCATTAGGTGCCGATGATCTTATCTCTAATGGATGTACTGTGGCAATAATTGAAAACCATAACGGCGACCCTTATGCTTATACCGGATCAGATGCCAGAAATACGTATTATAGCATACCGGGATACCCGACTGCCACCTTTGATGGTCAGCAGCAGTTTGTCGGCGGCGATCATACATTAAGTATGTATCAGTATTATCTGCCGATTTATGAAAGCCGCGTTCCGGTAAATTCAGCTTATTCAATCAGTATTTTCGGCGATCATTCCGGAAATGATTATAATTTGACTGTAAGAGTTCATAAGCTTGCTACAACACCTCCTTATACCAATATAGTTCTACAGCTTGCACTCACAGAATCTGAAATTATGTATAACTGGCAGGGACAGGATCACCTGAATTTCGTCAGCCGTATGATGGCCCCTGATTATAATGGTACTCCCTTGGATTTCAGTACGGGAGACGTGCAGGACCTTGATCTTTCATTTACGATGGGAGCCGACTGGGTAACTGAAAATTGTGAACTTGTTGCTTTTATTCAGAATAATGATGGTAAAGAAATTCTGCAGGGAACAAAGCTTGCCCTTCCGGAACTTGCTCCCTTACCTGTAGAGCTCACATCCTTTACGTCTACGGTCTCTGCAGCAGGAGTTACACTTATGTGGACTACTGCAAGTGAGATCAATAACCATGGATTTGATGTTGAAAGATCTTATGATGGAAATATTTTTTCCAGCATCGGATTTGTAAATGGTCATGGTACTTCTGCCGAAATTCATAACTATGCCTTTACTGATAAACCTGATAATAACACCAGCGGTACTTTCTACTATCGGCTGAAACAGGTAGATATGAACGGTCAGTCCACTTATAGCCAGGTGTTAACAGTGAAATTCGATGTGCCCACACACTATAGTCTTGCACAGAATTTCCCGAATCCGTTTAACCCCTCAACTACAATTAAGTATACTGTTCCTCAAAATGGACCGGTCACTATCAAATTGTATGATATAACAGGACGTGAAGTTGCAACCCTTGTAAATGAAGTGAAAACGGTCGGATCATATGATCTTAAATTCAATGCATCAGGCCTCGCTTCCGGTGTTTACATCTATAGGATGATAGCAAAAGACTTCGTTTCAGTTAGAAAAATGAGTATATTGAAATAGTTAAATCGGGGCGCTCAGGCGCCCCTCTTAATTAGATTAATTGTAATTATTCAAAGTATAAGGCAATCGTATGAAAAATATTTTTATTGTTTCTCTTTTCCTCCTTGCAGCTATTCCTTTTATCGGAGTAAATGCCCAGGATATAGAAGTTATTAGAGGAGATAGTGTTGTATATGGAGAGCCGGGAATTTCCGAATTGGTATTATATGCTCATGTAGTTAATATCTCTTCTGTTGACCAGTCTATTTTTTTAGTTAGGACACAAAATGTGGTTTTAGAGAATTGGTCGACAGCTCTTTGTTTTGATATTAATTGTTATCCTCCAAATACTGACAGCGTTGTTACTACGGAGGCGATACATCCCAATGATACAATTGAAGTTTCTGTTCATTTTTATCCCGATGCTACTATTCCCGGAACCGGACACGCTCAGATTCAACTTGGAACAATGCACAACTCCTCTTTAAGAACAACAATTAATTTAACCGCTTCAACGGAACCCGTCAGTGTAGTTGAGGAAAATAATCAGGTTAAAGATTTTAAGGTTTTTCAGAACTATCCTAATCCTTTTAACCCGTCAACCACAATCTCGTTTGCAATTCCGCAGAGATCGAATGTTAACGTTAAGGTTTATAATATAACGGGTAAAGAAGTAGCGTCGTTGGTCAATGAAGTTAGGGAACCCGGTCAATATAGCGTAAACTTTAATGCCGAAAAATTATCGTCAGGAGTTTACTTCTATAAGATCACCGCCGGAAAGTATTCATCCGTACGGAAAATGATATTAATAAAGTAATATGAATTATTTGACTGTTCCCGGGAGACCGGGAACGGCCTGTTGTTTAGTATTCAAACACGGAGTAATGAATGAAAAAGCTGATAGTATTACCATTATTTATATTGTTTGCAGTGAACCTTTTTGCCCAGGCAGAGGAGGATCAGACGGGCAGGAGTGCCCCTGAGTTCAAACTTGAAAATGTTGACGGCAATTATGTTTCGCTGAAAGATGAGTTAGGGAATGGTCCTATCCTGATAAGTTTCTGGGCTACATGGTGTAAACCGTGTATTGAAGAGATGACTAAATATAAAAGTATCTATGAAGATTATAAGGATAAAGGATTTAAAGTACTTGCAGTTTCGGTTGACGATGAAAGAACCGTTGCAAAAGTGAAGCCTTTTGTCAGATCAAAAAATTATCCATTTCTGGTTTTGCTCGATACCAATTCGGAAGTAGCGCGTAAATACTATGCACAGAATGTTCCTTATTCTGTTTTGCTTGATAAAGATGGAAATATAGTCTATACACATCTCGGCTATATGAAAGGGGATGAGCTTAAAATGAAAAATAAAATAGATGAGCTTGTTAATAAATAAACCTCTCCATTCAACTACCGGATATAAATAATGAAGAGAATTATACCGCTTATAATTACGCCTTTTTTAATTATTATTTTTTCGAACTCTCTGAAGGCACAGAATCAGAATTTCCTCCCTGAAGGACTGGGTTTTTCTAATCAGCTCGAATATTCAAATGATATAAATAAGCATATCGAAATATTTGAAGACTGGCTGAACATTGATTATCATAAGGGAATTTTTGGTGCAGGGATCAGGTTTGAAACCTACGAACCTAATGATCCCAGTCCCGCCATAAGCAGAGGAAAAACGAGATATGCGGATATTGCTTATAAATATTTAAAAGCTGAAATCGGTGATGCTCAGCGCGGAGGAGAGATTGTGGTAGGTAACTATTATGCTCTCTTCGGAAGAGGACTGGTCCTTAAAAGCTATGAGGACAGAAATATAAGGGTGGATAATAACTTGCTTGGAGCAAAACTTCAAGCCAGGTATGGTGGAGTTACCCTTACTGCACTTACGGGTATGGCGGCAAATGCTGATAATATCAGAAATGAAATATTGCACGCTGCCGACCTCGAGTATAAGATCGCGCAGCAATTGAAGATCGGAGCTTCCTATGCTGCGAACCTCCCTGAAGAAGAAAATGCAGCCAGGACAATGCTCACTGCGGTCAGGATCATGCCCAGTATATGGAACTTTGATTTTTACGGGGAATATGGTTTCAAACAGAACCGGGATGTCAGGGATCTGCTGCTTCATCCCGACACTTCGGAGGCTGTATACTATCCTTATAACAATAGTGACTGGAAAGTAGGGCAGGCTGGTTACGGCAGCGTCAACTTTTATTATGATGCTTTTGCATTTACCGGCGAGTATAAATATTACGATAATTTTACTTTCGCTTCTAATGATGGGACAATAAGCTACAATACACCTCCTTCAGTCCGAAAAGAATATACATACGTTCTGCTTAACAGGCATCCATCTGCCCTCAACCAGGCCGATGAACAAGGATTTATGATCGATCTTAATTATAATCTTAGTGATGAAACTTACTTCAGCGCTGATTACGGTGAAACAAAGACCTTGCCCTATAAATCGTATTATAAGCAGATTCTGCACGATAATTCCCCTTCACGGGTCCAGCTCAGG
>DATFVA010000279.1:0-2359 GCA_035260565.1 Ignavibacteriaceae bacterium
TGTGGATATAAAGCAATTGCCACAACAAGTATGGGAATAGCTGCATCTTTAGGTTATCCTGATTGCCAGGTGATACAATTGTCAGAAATGATTGAAGTTATTACCGGGATCGTAAATGCAGTACAAGTTCCGGTAACTGTGGATATAGAAGCCGGATATGGAAATAATTTAAATGAAATAATTGATTCTGTTAAAAATATAATCGCAACAGGAATTGTTGGAATAAACATTGAAGACAGCATTGATTTAAATCCAATATTGATTGATGAGCTGGAATTTTGTGAAAGAATATCTGCTATTCGTGAATTATCAGATTCACTGGGCTTTCATTTAGTAATTAATGCGAGGACGGATTCATTTTATACTTCGTCAGGTTCGCCACAGGAAAAATTGTCTGAATCAATAAAGCGCGGCAATAAATACCGGGAAGCTGGTGCCGACTGCATATTCGTGCAGCCTGTATGGGAAAAAGAAACGATTTCAACACTGGTTAAGGAGATCAATGCTCCAATAAATATTCTTTCAAACCCAACGATTGGGGCAGGTTTACCTCTATCTGTTAATGATTTGCAGGATTTAGGTGTTGCACGTTTAAGTCTCGGTTCAAGTTTGATGAAGGCTACTTTAGCTTTAATTAAAAAAGTTGCCGACGAACTTTCAGAAAAAGGGACTTACAATATTCTATTAGATTCCTTAACACCGCTTTCCGATGCGGTTACGGCCTATAAAATGGCAATAGGGTTGAATAAGTGAGCCTATGAGAGTCTGACGGATGCAGAAGGTTTTATTTTCGGAGGCTGAAAGACTGAAGATTTGAGTTTCATTTTTTTTGATTTATATTTGTATTGTTCTTTTGAAAGCAAATTCTTGCTTATAAATAAATTCATAATGCAGTCTTTATAGATCAAAAAGTTTGAACTCGTTCACAGAGGTTTACCCCTGCCTCGTGATGGTTAAAAGAGTTCGGCCCGATAACACCCCCGTTATCGGGTTTTTTATTTCCAGAAAGTTATCAGTCATACATACTGATAGTATCCATCATGCACCTTACCAGGCTGTCGGTATTCCACGGCTTCGAGATGTAGTTGTCGAACCCTGCATCAATGAATGATTCTTTATCACCAAAATTACCGTAAGCGGTAATAGCCACAACTGCGGTATTCGTCCCTTTTTCTGATTTCCTTATCTCTTTCATTACTTCAATCCCGTTTTTACCGATCCCGAGATTTATATCCATAAGTATAAGAGCATAATTATTCTGTTCAAATAGATCGAGCGCTTCCTTTCCGTCGACGGCGAAATCGATCCGGTAAAACTTATCGAGCTGCCGTTTCATTATATCCCTTGTTAAGGCATCGTCCTCAACTATCAGAATTTTTTTAAATGAAGTTTTTTCATCATCCATAGCATTTATTTCCGGAAGTTTGTTGGAGTATATTCGTTTTTATGATGACACTGGAATACAATTTAATGAAAATTTTTCATTTACTTAAATAATAGCATACAATGGTTACAATGGGGAGAGAGGGACTGAGGAATTTAGAGACGGATTGAGGAAGGGTGACGGAGAGACTGAGGGACTGAGAGAGGAGGGAAGGTCAATGCTTATTGATGGTTGAGCTTCATCTATAGGCTTTTTTAAATTTGATAATATCGCTGGGGAAAGTGTTTTGCGAAACGAATTTTCTTTCAATTATTTTAAAACCTGATGATTCGATGTAGCTTGATAGATCAATGGGTCTGCAGTTGGTTAATAGAGAAGGGAAATACCTGGCCAGCAGATACCATATTTTGTTGTACCACCTGCTGCCCATTGTCATAGTCAGGACAAGTCCCTCAGCACCTTTTTTCATTACTCTTTTGAATTCACCGAGTATCAGGTCAAAGTCTTTTTCCGGAAGGAGATCAAGCACATAACTGCTGAGTACATAATCAAAACTTTCATCTTTGAATGGAAGTCTGTATACATTTCCTGCATTGAGTCCAAAGTTGTAATATACCGAACTTAATTTTTCTTTCGCTTTAAAAAGCATAGCGGGGGAAAGATCAATGCCTGCATTAAATCCCATAGTATTCAGGTTAAGAACTCTCTCGAATAATTGTCCCGTCCCTACCCCTATATCGAGCATTTTAATATTATTCCGGATACCGGAAATATGAATGGCTTCTTCAATTGCTTTTTGTTCTGTCAATTTCCCCCAAAAGTCATAAAACCGGACAATCTTCGAGAAATCATTCTGTGTCTTTTTAATAGAAAAATTCCGTAGGAGCATAATTAATAAATATAATAAGTTATAATTGTTAAACAAATAATAGGGGTGTGTTAGTCGTCTGAATTTATCAGTCAATCAGTCTCCGC
>DATFVA010000280.1:0-5095 GCA_035260565.1 Ignavibacteriaceae bacterium
GGCCGGTTGGTTCTACGATGGCATTTACGGCATCCATACTTTTGCTCGGGGGTGCATTGGGAAAATCCGCACAACTTCCTCTTCAGACCTGGCTTCCCGATGCAATGGCAGGTCCCTCTCCTGTAAGCGCATTAATACATGCCGCAACTATGGTTACAGCAGGCGTTTATCTTATTGCACGTACAAATGTCCTTTTCATTCTGTCACCACCTGTACAGACCATTGTTGCGGTAATAGGGACGCTCACCCTTTTACTTGCAGGTTTCAGCGCTTTAACTCAGTACGATATTAAGCGCGTTCTTGCCTATTCTACAATAAGTCAGATCGGCTATATGTTCCTTGCCCTTGGAGTAGGTGCGTGGTCGGCTGCCGTCTTTCATTTTATGATCCACGCTTTCTTTAAGGCTCTGCTTTTTCTTGGTGCGGGTGCAGTTATCATTTCACTGCACCATGAACACAATATGTTTAAGATGGGAGGTCTCCGCAAGGAGATGCCCGTTACGTTCTACACTTTTTTGATCGGTTCAGCATCCCTGGCAGCTCTTCCACTTGTTACGGCGGGGTTTTACAGTAAGGATGAAATCATATGGTACAGCTGGTCATCTGCCGGCGGTAATCCCTGGCTCTGGATAGGTGCAATAATGGGTGCCTTCATTACAGCAATCTATACATTCAGGATGGTCTTTATTACCTTTTACGGCGAAGTAAAAATGAAACCCGAAAAAAAGCTGAGCAATTTAATACTCATCCCATTAATTGTGCTGGCAGTACTGTCAATTATCAGCGGGTTTATCCAGACACCTTCCACACTGGGTGGAGTATCAATATTTTCCAGTTTCCTCACTTCTACTCTTCCTGAAGTAATAGAGAACCATTTTTCAGAGGGACTCGAAATTTTATTCCAGGTAATCACCGCTGTGCTCGCCATATCGGGAATTTTTATCGCGTATCTGTTTTATGTAAAAAGGAGACCTTCAGAAAGAAGTCACTCGGCTGCCGTAAATTTCCTCCTTTCGGGCTGGGCTTTCGATAAAATTTATGATATTATTTTTGTTAAGCCGGTGGTTTGGATGGCTGAGATCGACAGGCACGATTTCATCGATTACTTCTATACATTTATTGCCTGGTTAACCGGGTTAGGGCACGTGGTACTTAAGCAGACGCAAACTGGAAAACTCCGCTGGTATGCAATGGGACTTGTTATCGGTGCAATTCTTACAATATCTATTGTGCTGCTGTCATGATACTTATTTACATCATCATATTATTATTCAGCGGAGGATTGCTTGCATGGCTATTTTCCAAAATAAACAATGCTGCTTCAAGGTGGATATCCCTGGTGTTTCTAACTGCAGCCTTTGTGCTTGCAATCATTTTATGGCTGAGTTCATCCGACCTTTTCAGTATAAGCAATGGTCAGAAATGGATTACAGAAGCACGATTTCAATGGATCCCGCAGTTCGGCATAAGTCTTCACTTCGGGGCGGACGGCCTAAGCATTCTATTAATACTGCTTACGCTGTTCCTCGGGATAATTTCTGTACTGACATCATGGAAGGGGATCACAAAGAGTGTAGGTTTTTATCATTTTAATCTGATGTGGATCCTCGCAGGAATAACAGGAGTATTTACTGCACTTGATCTCTTCCTTTTTTATTCTTTTTGGGAAGTAATGCTAATCCCAATGTATTTCCTGATAGGGATTTGGGGACACGAAAACAGAGTTTATGCATCTTTTAAATTCTTTCTGTTTACACAGGCAAGCGGACTGCTGATGTTTATAGCAATACTTGCACTTTATTTCATCCATGCACACAATACCGGTGAATATACTTTTGATTATACCGCCTTGCTCGGCACACAATTGTCATCTGCTGCAGGAATGTGGATTATGCTGGGGTTCCTTACTGCTTTCATTGTAAAGCTGCCTGCCGTGCCGTTCCACAACTGGCTGCCCGATGCACACACGGAAGCACCAACTGCAGGAAGTGTAATTCTTGCGGGACTCCTGTTGAAAACAGGCGCTTATGGAATACTCAGGTTTGTTATACCTTTCTTTCCGGAAGCGAGCAGGACTTTCGCTCCCGCGGCGATTATACTTGGAGTTGCCGGAATCCTTTACGGGGCAAAGCTGGCATTTGCACAAACCGATTTTAAAAGACTGGTTGCATATACGAGTGTCAGTCATATGGGCTTTGTTCTTCTTGGCGCCTTTGCTTTTAATGAACTTGCGATGCAGGGTGTGGTTATGCAAATGCTGACTCACGGAATAAGTACAGGAGCTTTATTTATTCTTGTAGGTGCTATACAGGACAGAATTCACACAAGGGATCTTGACAGGCTCGGAGGATTATGGGATCAGATTCCCAAAATGGGAGGGATAGGACTGCTCTTTGCAATGGCTTCACTCGGACTTCCTTCTCTCGGTAATTTCATTGCTGAATTTCTTATTCTTGCCGGCTCATTTCAATATACTGTTTTCTGGACCATTATAGCTTCGCTGGGACTTGTAGCTTCTACTCTTTATTCGCTGAGGATCCTGCAGAAAGTATTCTTCGGTGAAAAAGTTGAGGAGTGGAAGATCTCCGATTTTGACAGCAGGGAAATTTTGATAATGGGAAGCCTAGTAATAGCAATTGTATGGATAGGTATTTATCCGGGCTCATTCCTTAAAACATCTCAGCAGACTGTTAAAGAAATATTAAATCAAACAAAAAACCCGGCATCTAAAGAAGTCTACAGATATCCGGATCATGACAATAAGAATAAATTTGTTGAAATTAAAACGCCTGCGGGTCTGAAATGAACGCTCAGGATTTTTACGTATTGATACCCCTGATTATTATAGCACTGGCATCTATAGTTATAATTATCACGATTGCGATGAAAAGATACCATGCTGTCGTAAATGTTTTTTCACTACTGGCATTCATTGCCGCGTTTATCAGTTTATTCTATGTGGCAGATTATATGCCCCGGCAGGTTACCCCGCTTCTTATCATCGACAATTATGCACTGTTCTACTGGGGACTGATCTTTGCCGGAGCATTCTTTGTAGTGCTTTTATCCTATAAATACTTAAATGATAGGGATATAAACAGGGAGGAATATTATATCCTGATCTTCAATGCTGTTCTAGGGTCAGTGATTATAGCAGCCAGCAATCATTTTATTTCTTTCTTCCTTGGACTTGAACTTCTTAGTGTATCTCTTTATGTCCTGATAGCTTACCCCCGGTTCAATGATAAACCGATTGAGGCAGGGATTAAGTATTTAATACTGGCAGCAGCCTCATCAGCTTTTCTTCTTTACGGGATGGCTCTGGTTTACGCAGATACAGGTTCTATGTTCTTTCCGGATATTGTAAAGGCCCTCGTTTCAGGTACAATGATCTCACCTTTTCCAATATTCGGTTTTGCCCTGATGATTGTAGGCATCGGGTTTAAACTTGCAATTGTGCCGTTCCATTTGTGGACCCCGGATGTTTATGAAGGTGCTCCTGCTCCGGTTACAGCCTTTATAGCAACAATATCCAAGGGGGGAGTGTTTGCTTTCCTTCTAAGATTGTTCTACCAGTTGAACCTTTATAGTTATTATCCGCTGGTAGCGATATTCACTGTAATTGCTGTCGCTTCGATGTTTACAGGGAATCTTCTGGCTCTGAAGCAAACTAATGTAAAAAGGATACTTGCGTATTCCTCTATAGCCCATCTCGGCTACCTTCTGGTTGCTTTCCTTGCTGCCGGAACGATGGGAATAAATGCTGCCACGTTCTATCTTGTCGCATACTTCATTACAACACTAGGTGCCTTTGGAGTAGTTACAATTATGTCAGGTAAAGACGACGAGGCAGAGGATATAGAAGATTACAAAGGTTTATATCACAACAGACCGGTTACCGCAGCGATTTTTACAGCGATGCTATTTTCACTTGCCGGCATTCCTTTAACTGCAGGATTTATAGGGAAATATTACGTTCTGCTTTCAGGAGTGAATACTGCTCTCTGGGTGCTCGTAATCAGTCTCGTTATAAACAGTGTTATAGGATTATATTATTACCTGAGGATCATTGCCGCGATGTACTCCAGACCGGACACTGATGTATCAAAACCAGCCGCAGGTTTTACCTTAAGCACCGGGTTCGCTCTCGGAATTCTTACACTGCTTCTCCTATGGTTCGGGCTGGCTCCTGCCGGGATCCTTAACCTGATTAAATCGCTTGTGACCGGTTTTAGTTGATCTGAATTTAGAATAGTTTTGTATATGTCATTATTATTTAAATGTATCCTGGTTCTTTTTCTTATTAACACAATTTAGTACAACGATAAAAACTTTTCCTCAACAGGAAAAGGGGGAGTATATTATGGAAATCGAAATCGGCTCGCGTTCTTTCAGTGAAGGAGAAATGATCCCCTCAAAGTTTACCTGCGACGGCGCGAATATTTCGCCACAGTTAAACTGGAACTGCAGTGTTGAGGGAGTTAAGACTTTTACTATTATTGTTGAAGATCCCGATGCATCAAGCGGTAATTTTATACACTGGATAGTGTACAACATCCCCTCAAGAGTGAATTCATTGATGGAAAATTCTACGCCTTCTAAAAACATTCCAGATGAAGTGCTGATGGGGACGAACGATTTCGGAAGGATCGGTTACGGCGGTCCCTGTCCTCCCTCCGGAACACACAGGTATTATTTCAGAATATACGGACTCAATACTGCTGTGCACCTCGATTCCGGAGCTACCAGGAAAGAAGTTCTGAAAAAGATGGAGGGACATATTATTGCAAGGGGCGAGCTGATGGGGAAGTATGGCCGGGGGGGATTTAGCGAATTAAGGGATTGAGCGGATTAGGCGGATTAATTGAAGAATTTACGGATTGAGCGAATTTCGGATTGCGGATTGATTTGGGAATTGAGCCAATTACGAATTGTGAAGATTAACTGATGAAGTACTTAAAGTTTAGTACTTTACTTATGTTGTCCTAATACCCAACTATCAATGACCATTGATCAATCCTCAAGCCACTTCTACAATCTCCGGAGTACTTTTGATATACTGCACGAGCTGACTTATCACAAATTCCTTTTCATC
>DATFVA010000281.1:0-6051 GCA_035260565.1 Ignavibacteriaceae bacterium
CATATTCATCATCTTCCAGATAAGTTTTTCCAAGCTCAAGGTAGAACATTCTGAAATTAGGGTACATATCAACAGCTTTCTTTAACTCGACAAGAGCCGAATCTTTATCTGCCCATCCGAGTCCCAAAACCGCTCTTGCCGGAGCCCATTTCTCACTTACTTTAGCATGGGTTCTGCCGAGGATATAATGAGCGAGAGCAAGACTATAATCATCGCCGTTCCCAAGTTTAATAGCCTTATCGCAATCTTCCTTAACCTTGTTCACTACACCACCAACAGTAAATACTCCTTTAAACAATGCTATTCTTCCATTAACAACGGCCCGTCTTACATACACAACCGACTTATCCTTTGCAAGGCTGACCGCCCGGTCGGCATAAGCGAGTGCCTTTTCAAAAACTGCAAGCTGGGCATCTTCCTCATCGCCGTTGGTGGACGGCATATGCACCCCGAGGTTTACATATGCGCGGCTGATACGCCAGAGGATCTTCCAGTTACCGGAAGAAAGTTTGTCTGCCTTTAAATAAAGCTCGAGTGCTTTCTGGTTATTAAACTCATCCGTTTGTTTATCCCCTTCCTGGATTAATGATTCAGCCGTCTGAGCTTCCGCTACAGCACAAATAGACAGAAAAAACAGAAAGCATAAAAATGATATAAGGGAATGTTTATAATAAAACATATTAAACCTTTGGGTTAATCGAAGAGTGATTTGTTTATCTCTTCAATTTCGGAAGAGATACCATGATTGAAAAGATCTGTGGAGACGAGACTGATATACTTAGTCCATTTGCTGTCATTTTTCTGATCTTTAAGTATTGCATTTTTATATGCGTTTACCTTAGCACTTAATTCATCAGCCTGGTAAAGTGCAATTGCCTCCAGTGTTTTGGGTACCACAGGAGATGCGTATTCAAGTTTACCCTGGTGGCTCAGGATAACATGCAAGAGACAATCTTTCAGGTCCTCAGGAAAACTTTTTATTTTTTTTGCTTCCTCATTTACTATCATTGCAGATATCACGATATGACCGAGCAATTTTCCTTTATCGGTGTATTCGAAAACCGGGTTATAACTAAGCTCTTCTGTCTTGCCGAAATCGTGCAGCATCGCTCCGCATATGAGAATGTCGCGATTAATCTCGGGATGGATATCGCACATTAAATCGCAGATCTTTATTATTTCAAGAGTATGTTCAAGCAAACCATGTATATAGGAGTGATGCCATAATTTCCCTGCAGGGACATTCAGATATTTTTCAAATCTCTCGCCAGAAAATATAATCTCCATAAGTCTTTTAAGATTTTCATCATTTATCCGCTCCATCCTCTCTGCAAATTCCTTCTTCATTTCATCAAAGTCGCGCTTTGACTGAGCCTGAAAGTCGGCCGCGGAAACACCATCTGCAGGTGAAGTTAACTTTATTGAGGATATTCTAATCTGTGCACTGCCCTGAAATTCATCGATATTGCCCGAAACTTTTACGACAATTCCCGGTTTAATCTTTATGGAAATTTCTTCAAAATTATCCCAGATGTTTGCATTAAGGGTAAGGGATTTATCGCCAAGGTCGAGAGAAAGATACTGTTTATTTGTCTTCGTCATCCTGATCTCACTCTTCCGAACAACTAAAAAGTGATTTAACAGGTCCCCCTTCTTTAATAGAATTAATTCTTTCTGATCAAACATTTTGTTGAGATTACTATTTTATTTATTAATAATTTCAATAATACTTTCTTTGGGCAAATGAGCAATTACCGATCGATTTAGCAGGTCGATAGAAACAGAGATTGTTTTATCGTTTTCATTTTCCCTGTACGTACCTTCCACACCGGCAAAAGGTCCATCTTTTATCCTGACCTTCTTCCCGGGAACGAGTCCGTTCATTACATAAAAATCTCCCTCATACTCAAGCATTTTTTTCAGATTATTTATCTGCCATTCAGGTATAACAGCAGGCCGTCCTCTTTCAGTAACACACCTGACGACCGAGTATTGTTCGAGTGCAAGCAATCTCTCTCTCTCAGCTGCTTTAATAAATATATATCCGCGGATTATAGGCTCTGTTATTTTCTTTTTACGGTCGCTCCACTGTTTTACATTTGTAACAACGGGCAGGTAATAATCAATTTCATTCAACCCGAGCTGTTCCGCAGCTTTAAATTCGCCTCTGGGTTTAGTATAAAGAGCAAACCAGTTTTTTTCATTGAGGTCCGTGTTTCTTCCCAAAATCATTACTGTTTACTAATAACCGCTTTTCTTCCTATTGAATAATATGTAAATCCCATCTCTTCCATTTTTGAGAGATCATAAAGATTTCTTCCGTCAAATATTACAGGTTTTTTCAGCATCTTTTTTATTTTTTGATAATCGGGTGTCCTGAACTCATTCCATTCTGTAACTATAATTAAAGCATCTGAATTTTCGAGTGCATCGTAAGGGGTTTCGCAGAATTCAATCTTATCTTTTAATATCCTCCTGCCGGTTTCCATTGCTGCAGGGTCATACGCCTTTACTTTTACTTTGCTCTCAAGCAGCTTTTCAATCAGTCTAATTGCAGGGGCTTCACGGACGTCATCAGTATTGGGTTTAAATGCAAGTCCCCATACCGTAAAGGTCTTGCCTTCAAGGTCTTTGCTATAATGATTTTCAATTTTTTTGAAGAACCTGATTATCTGGTTTTTATTTATATCGTAGACCGACTTCAGAATCTTAAAATCATATTTGTTTTCCTTGGCAGTATTTATCAGTGCAATAACGTCCTTAGGAAAACACGATCCTCCGTACCCTACCCCCGGGAACAGAAATCTTTTCCCAATCCTTGAGTCCGAACCGACGCCTATTCTTACCTTATCAACCTCCGCACCTGTTATCTCGCACAGATTTGCTATTTCATTCATAAAGGATATCTTTGTAGCAAGGAATGAGTTGGCTGCATACTTAGTTACTTCAGCCGATTTTTCATCCATAAAATAAATAGGGTTGCCAGAACGGACAAAAGGTTCATAGAGTTGTTCCATCATATCCTTTGTTTTCGGACTGCTAGTTCCAACCACCACACGTTCGGGTTTCATAAAATCATCTACTGCCATTCCTTCCCTTAAGAATTCAGGGTTTGAAGCAACATCAAATTCATAACCGGGGCTGTGTTTCTTTATGGCATTCTTAACTTTTTCACTTGTACCTACGGGTACAGTGCTTTTATTAATTATCACTTTGAAGCCGAGGCCGGGATCCGACCTGAACATCTTACCAAGGTCATCGGCAACTTTGAGCACGTATTGAAGGTCTGCACTTCCGTCGTCATCCTGGGGGGTAGGAAGGCATAAAAATATGAGATTTGATTCTTTAACCGCATCCGCCAGTACGGTAGTAAATTTCAACCTTCCGACTTTGATATTCCTTTCGATCAGTATATCAAGGCCTGGTTCATAGATAGGAACTACTCCCTTTTTTAATTTTTTTATTTTTTCAGCATCAATATCAACGCAATAAACTGTATTTCCGGTTTCTGCAAAACAGGTGCCAGTTACCAGCCCCACATATCCCGTCCCAACAACAGCTATATTCAATTAAACCTCCATATTTCCTTCTGTATATCTTTTAATATTATAAAAATTAAATAGACATAATTTCTGATTTAAGAGTTGAACTTAAGGCAGACCGGTCAAATATTTTTGTCACCCCGAAGTTATTATGCCGGCTGTCAGCAGTTTCCTTAGAATCATCGGTGATTAAATAAACAGGTATACCTGCAGTCCTATTTTCACTCTGCAGTATTTCGATAAACTGCACTCCATCCATGAGCTGCATTTTATTCTTTAGAATAACGAGCGAGGGGATTTTAGATTTTATCTCATCAATTGCCTCGAACCCGTTCGGACATTCCCTTATAGAAAAAGAAGGTTTGACTTCCTCAATTATATTTTTAACATCAGCAGAAGTATTATCATCAAGACCAACGATAAGGATATTCTCCCTGAACAGGGGAAATGTAAAATGGAATTCGGAACCTTCATCAGATTCAGAGAAATACCAGATATCTCCTCCGTGTTTTTCAATTATCTCTCTGCATAAAATGAGTCCCAGACCTGTACCCTTCTCACCGTGCGTACCCTGTGTTGAAAATATTTTATTTATCTGAAAGAGCTTATGTTTATTAGTCTCCGGAATTCCTTTTCCCTTATCCCTAACAATGAATTCAATAAATTTATCATTAAACGCCGAAGTTTTAATATCGATAGATTTATTCTCTCCCGAATATTTTATAGAATTTTCCAGGAGATTCAATATTACTTTGCAGAAAAGAGTTTCATCTGCTTCAATATATTGAGATGCAGGAACATATACCCTGATCTCAACATTTTTTCTTACTGCTTCTCCGGTGAGAGCAGAAACAGAGTTATAAATAGCATTCCTTACATCAACCTTAGCAGGTTCTATATTTGATCTTCCGGTCCTGAGACGCGACCAATCCAGTAAATTATTAATTAATTTAAGCTGTTTTACTGAAGATGAATGTATCAGGTTCAGATATTCATTTTTTTCGGATTCGGGGAGCGGTTCATTAAGCAGAATTTCTGAAAATCCAAGTATACTTGTAAAAGGAGAGCGAAGATCATGAGAAAGGATAGCTATAAAATCATCCCGCGAATAATTGGCATCCTGAAGTCTCCGGATTTCCTCAAGGAGCCTGCTTTCCGAATTTTTCAGATCGGAAATATCCTGCACAATTCCAAATGCACTTTTAATTTTTCCGGACGGCAGCCTTTCTGCCCTGACAGATTCTCTCAGCCATACGATTCCGTTATTTTTATTAACTATCCTGTAATCAATAGTGCAGCTATTAACTGAAATGCCGTTCAGCAGTTCATTAAATGTCTTCCTGACCTGACCAAGGTCCTCTTCATTTACCAGGTTATTCCATTTTCCGCGCATTCCTCTCAGTTCAACAGGATTATATCCGGTTACTAAGGCTACATTTCCGGAATAATTTATTTCTTCAGTATCTTCCTCGAAGGTCAGCAGCCAGGTAAACCGATCTTCAAAGTCATTATAGCTGCCGGGCAGCATATCAACGGGGGCGTTCTGCAGTATATTTTTTTCCAAGTTAAATCAGATTTATTATATAAATAAACAATTATCACATTTTATAAATGATCAATTAGAAATATAAAAAATTATCCCTCCAGTAGAAACGAGAACATCTATGCAGAAAGGCTGAAAATGTGACTTTTTAACGGCGGGATTATTTTCTACCCCGGCACACCCGGTACGAGACGCTGAATGAACATACCTCAATTACAGAATTCCTTGAAGAGTTCGAACTTCCCAGCGGTAATATTTTGAAGCAGTTAGGGTGAGGTGCGTAATGTTTCTTAGTCCGTGAAACCGTTGAATAATTGAATGTAATAGTATCCTCAGTAGTCTTCTATTTTTTGGGTCAAGATAAGCAGGTTTCGATACCCGCGCGCAACTACTAACTAAAGAATTCAACATCAAGAGGCAGGTTACTTCTCAGGCTTCAACAACCCGGGCAAATGTTCTTTTTATTCCTTTATGGTATTTCACTTTCGGATAACCAATAATAAGAAAGATTCCGGTTTTGCTCCCAGGATTTATTTTATATTTCTTTTTGAGGGATGTACCGCCGTGACTTAAAAACGGATGTATACTTCCTACCATGCATGTTCCGAGTCCGAGAGATTCCGCAGCGAGCATTGCATAAGTTGCCGGGATATAAGGGTCGGCAGTATCCGAGTAAAGCGATCCATAGAAATACAGAACCATGGGGGCATTATACAGAAGCCAGTCCTCTCCCTTTTTTTTTCTTTCAAGCACAAAATTAATTAACGGCATCAGGAATGACTTATACATTCCATAATCCTGGCGGGATACAAAGGGTTTCCAAAAAGGAATAGACCAATTAGAGAACATCCATCTTATTTTTTCGAGGTATTTAGTAAAATCATCTGCGAAAGCCTTCACCTTCTCTCTTCCCCTGAAAATAACTACTTCAACATCGGAGGGTGGTATTCCCATCGGCGAAGAGGA
>DATFVA010000282.1:0-4611 GCA_035260565.1 Ignavibacteriaceae bacterium
TTGTTACACCGGCTCTGAATATTTTCGGTTTTCATATGTCTTACGCTATAGGGACAGACCTGGCTCATATTTTTGGGAAATCCATCGTGGCAACTAAGAAACATAGCAAGATGGGAAATGTAGACTGGAAATTAGGTCTGATTTCAATTGGGGCTTCAATCCTTGGCGTTGAAGGTGGATCGCAGTTGGTAATGGCCCTTGAAAAGGTGGGAAATGTTGGTTTCATTGTCCGATGGAGTTATATAGTTTTACTTCTGGGACTTTCTGCTTTTATGCTGTACGATTATTTTGTAGTTCGTCCCGCAGAAAACAAGGCATCTAACAAAGACCCTGAAGGAAAAACAAAAAAGAAAAAGGCGCGTTTATCACAAAGACTGCATAAAATAAAAATTCCCCCGATGATTTCGTTCCCTACCTCAGGGATTGAATCTGTATCCTTATGGATTGTTCTGGCTATATTTTTCGTTACAGGATTCTTATCTGGATTTATGGGAGTGGGAGGAGGATTTGTAAGAATGCCCGCACTGGTCTATTTAATCGGATGTCCGACTGCAATTGCAGTAGGGACTGATTTAATGAGCGTATTATTTAGCGGAGCTTATGGTTGCTTGACATATGCTCTAAAAGGAAGAGTAGAAATAATTGCTGCATTTTTTATGCTTTTGGGCGCCGCTATCGGAGCCCAGCTTGGTGTTACTGCTGTAAAATATATACGGGGGTACGGAATAAGACTTTTATTTGCTATTATGATTGCTTTTGCCGGTATATCTGTGGTCATCGAACAGGTTTATAAAATGACTGACATTCAAATTTATTCACACATAGCCGGTGTACTCGTCATAGGAGCTTCAGTTATAATGACGCTTGTTATCTGTGCTAAATTGTTTCTTGAAGCAAGAAAAGAAAAACGTTTATCAATGGAACATTAAAAGCGGAGTAATATTATGAGAGCTAAAAAAACAATAGTTGTTATTTTGTTGACTCTTACCCTGGGGATTCTGATATCAGGAATAATAACAACCTACGCTGGCGAACTCGGTGGAAAGGAACAAGCCGCATTGGATATAACCATAGATACAAAAGACCTTACCGGGATTAACCTGTGGATAGTTGAAATGTATAACAATGACAGGACACTTTATGCAATTGTTGTAACTATGGTTATGGCAACACTCGGTTCGGTTATGGCATTCGGGACTGATCTTATCCTGAAATATTTTGGAATGGGCGTAGGCAGAATTTCTCATAGTGAATAAAATTCACAACTGCGATATTAAGGGAATTGATTATTTGTATAGTGAAGGCTATATACATAGCCTGATAGAATCAGAGCAATGAAGATACTCGATAAATTAAAATATATAAGCATCTCAACGCGTATATCAATATTATTAGGAATAATAATACTACTTACTATGGGGGTATTTTCAACTTTCAGCCTGTTAAAGCAAAAAGATGATGCCATCTCTTCTATAAACAATAATACCGGACAGCTCAGTCATACTATAGAGAAAATCCTAAGATTTAGTATGTTGAAGAACAGGAGGGATGAGATATCCCTTGCCCTTAATAACATCATAGGTAATGAAGGAATAAAATCAGCAAGAATATTGAACCACGAAGGAGTTATAAAATATTCATCACGTCAATCGGAGTTAAATAAAAACGTTTCTCAAAATATGCCGTTGTGCAGCAGCTGTCACGACATAAATCATAATATGTATAATATTGAGCGGAATAATTTTAATCATTTCAGCATAGATGAGAAAAATAAAATAATATATAACTCACTGCCCATTTACAATGCGGCTGAATGCAACAGCGGAGGTTGTCACTACTCAAGTGACAAATTATCAGCAGGTACTGATTCGATTTTTTCTTCAGTCCATAATCCCTCACAAACTATTCTTGGATTTATTGAAATCGAAGTTTCGATAAAAGAAGTAATATACGATCTGGAAACAACCCGGACCCAGCTGATTTTGCTTACTGTATTGTTTGCTTTTTTGGCATCAGTAATCACTTATTTTTCTATCAGATATCTGGTAGGTAAGCCTGTTAAAAGCCTTGTAGAAGGAACTAAACGCGTCGCACAAGGCGATTTTAAAACGGACATCCCTCCTGGTAAAGCTGAACTGGGAATACTGGCCGAATCATTTAATAAGATGCAGAACCAGCTTTTTAGAACGCAGACTCAACTAATAGAATCTGAAAAACTGGCATCCGTTGGTAAACTTGCAAATGAGATAGCTAATGAAATAAATAATCCGCTTACCGGAATTATTATTTTTAGTGAAAGTCTGCTTGAAAACTCAAATAGTAATAATTCCAAAAATGATTATGATACGATAAGACAGGAAGCATTAAAAATCAGGGAGAGTGTCAGAAATGTACTTTCGATTACCAGGCATGAAAAACCTGATTTTAAGTTAATTGATGTGGCACCGGTGATAAAACAGGCCGTTTCAGTCGTGAAAAAATTTTCAAATTTCAGGAACATAAAAATAATATTAGGAATTGCTGAACCCTTACCGGTAATTCCAGCTGATGCGGCGCTCATTGAGCAAATGCTGCTGAATTTTCTTTTAATATCCTCTGAATCGATGCTGACAGGCGGAATTCTCGAAATTTCGGCTTCATATAAAGAAGAAATAAATGAAATTGAAATTTATTTTCACGATACTGGTAAAGGAATTCCTGAATCGGCTTTAAGGAACATTAACGATGAAAAATCAGATATCAGAAACTTCGAAAAAACTGGAATCAGCCTTGTGGTTTGTAAGGACATTATAGGAATGCACCAGGGAAGACTTAATATAAACTCAACTGAAACCGGTACTTCAATCACTATCGCTTTTCCGGTTTAATACGATGAAACCAGATATAAAAATACTAGTTCTTGATAAAGAAGAAATTATTTTTAAATCTATACAAAAAGCATTAAATAACGATGCAGCCTTTTATGATATCACATATTGTACCAATGCCTTCGATGGATTAAAAAATATAAGGAGCGATAAATTCGATCTGGTTTTAATTGATATCGTACTTCCCGGTATGAATGCTATGGAAGCCATAAGAAGGATAAAAAATATTGACTCAACTGTCCCGGTTGTTGTAATGTCCGGCTCTTCCCTTTCCGGTATCGACTTTCAGGATGAAATTCTGAATAGTGCAGCAGGTTTTCTCTTAAAACCTTTTACTACGGAAGAAATTAAATCGTTAATTTTACGTGTACTGAAAACGAATATTGCAGCAGAATAAGAAATGAAATAAGCAGATGTCATTTTTCAAAAAAATAAAGAAACCGCAGAAAGAAAGATCTATTTCTTTCAAGGAAAAGCTTCACCATTTTCAGAATCTTTTATACTCGAATGATGAGGCTCTTAAAGAAATGGCACAACTGAGCGAGGTTTTATCGTCCGGACAGCCGTTTTCAAAGGGGGAAATTTACAGGCTGTATTCTGAGATTCTATCTCATACAAGAGATGTAGCCGATCATCTTTCAGCTATGTGCAATGGGAAATATAAGTCTCTTATTAACCAGATAAATAAAATTGAAAATGAATGCAAAACAATAATTGCACCCGGTTCTTATTGTCCAACAAGGTGGGATTGTGAAAAGCCTGAATGCAAAGATTGCAATCAACAGGTTAACATGCTTCCAAACCGGGCTTATTCCTACCGGATAGACGAAATAACTCTGAATCATACCAGGGAAGTCGGCGGTAAAATGAGCCGTCTTTGTGAAATTCATAATAAACTGCTGATTCCAATACCTGACGGGTTTTGCATAACCTCCAGATTTTTTGAAGATTTTCTGGCTCAGGGTGATTTATACAGTCAGATCGATAATGCGATTTCATCAATTGATTTCAATGATAATTCACAGATACAACAGGTCAGCCAGGTTATACAGGCCCTTATAATTGCTACACCCATACCTCAGTTAATTGAAAAAATCATCCTGAACAATTACGAGTTTTTATCCAGCAAAAACGGGGATGTTCTGCTTTCAGTAAGGTCCAGTGCAGTTGGAGAGGATGACCTTCACCATTCTTTTGCCGGGCTTCATTATACTGCTCTTAATGTCAGCAAAGCAAATTTAATTGACGCATGCTTTGAAGTTCTTATTTCTAAATATCTTCCGCAATCACTTGTTTATAGGTATTTAACGGGACTTCGGGATGTAGATATGCCTATGAGTATCGGCTGCCTTCAAATGATTGACTCTGAGATAAGCGGTGTATTATTTACCAGGGATCCAATCGGAAAAAGAGAAGGGATGATAATTCACGCCGTCAGAGGGCTTGGAAATAAGATAGTTGATGGAAGTGTCTCACCTCAGGAATTTATTGTTGAGAGTAAACGGGGTAAATTACTCTATTTCTCTCCGGGAAATCAGCAATATAAAACTGTGTCAAGAAAAACGGATGGGTTAAAAGAAGAGAAATTAGCAGAATCTATTATAAAAACCCCCTGCCTCACTAAAGAGCAGCTGAGAGACATTGTCGAATATGCGAAAAGGATTGAGAATTATTTCGGAACTCCGCAGGATATAGAATGGACAATTAACAGCAGCGGAAAAATACTTCTTCTTCAGAGCAGACC
>DATFVA010000283.1:0-2236 GCA_035260565.1 Ignavibacteriaceae bacterium
GACCCTTGTAACACGGGGATCATTTACCTGTGTAAGTTCGGGACCCACAGCAAGTGCATTATTAACCATACCCCGAAATTTAACTAATTTGAATTTCTTCCCTTTATATCCGGTTCTTTCGTGAAGGAAAAAGGCAGGGCCTTCAGATTCTAATTTTATAGCCGCAATTGAAAGCAGCAAAATTGGTGATGATATAATCAGAATCAGGATACTCAATAGAATATCTGTAAAGCGCTTAACCCAGCTTCCCTGTCTGCCCATATTTAAGAAAAACTATTTTTTATACTTTTGAAGCAAAGAATTAACAACATCAATAACGTAATCAACGTTATGCTCAGTCATTCCGGGATAAATTGGAAGTGAAACCAGTCTTGGGAATACACCGGAGGCTACTGGGAAGTTTTCATCTTTTAAATTGAAGGTTTCGTTGTAATAAAGATGCTGGTGGACAGGCATAAAGTGGACTCCTGCACCAACTTTATTCTTTCTTAATTCATCAATAAAACGTGCTCTGTTTATAGTGAGCTTCTCTAATTCGAGTCTGACAGGGTATAAGTGCCAGGATGATTCACGATCAGGTTTTAATCCATGCAGTTTGATTAATTCATTATCCTTAAAATGCTCGGTATACTTTTTAGCAATGCTCTTTCGGCTTTCCCACATCTGATCAACTTTTTTTAGCTGCGGCAATCCAAGTGAAGCCTGCAGATCGGTAAAATTATATTTGTATCCCGGGGCTACCACTTCATAATACCAGGAACCTGCCTCTGTATAGCGCTTCCATGCATCCCTGTTAATTCCATGAAGTCTCATTATTTTTACTCTTTCAGCGATATCTTCATTATTTGTACATATCATGCCGCCTTCACCGGTGGAGAGCGTTTTGGTTGCATAAAAGCTGAAACAGGTTACTTCAGAAATGTTACCGACCTTTTTCCCTTTGTAAGTAGCAGGAAGTGAATGAGCAGCATACTCCATTACTTTCAGATTATACTTTTTCGCGAGATCCAGGATCTCATCCATATCGCAGGGCTGACCTCCATAATGGACAGGAATTATGACCTTAGTTTTAGGAGTTATAGCCTTTTCAATTGCTTCCAGGGAAATATTAAGGGTTTCGGGATCTACATCTACAATTACCGGTCTCGCCCCAAAATAACAAACAATTTCCGCTGTAGCAGGAAAAGTCATGGTAGGGACAATAACCTCGTCACCAGGTTTAAGCCCATAAGCTTCAAGAGTTAGATGGCCTGCAGCAGTCCAGGAGCTCACAGCAACCCCCTTCTTACAACCAATGTAGTTGGCGAATAATTCCTCAAACTTAATAGTTTTAGGACCCATACTCAGCCAACCCGAACGTACAGTATCAACAATTTCATCAACTTCTTCTTCAGAAATGAAAGGTTTATGAAATAATAGGAAGTCGTTTTGCATAGGATTAAATGGTGTGCTTTTTCAAAATTGTTATATAATGATGTTTATTAAAAAGTTTCCCTGTAAAGCTAAAATAAATTAAGGAATAATAAAAAAGCTTGCCTAATTTAGAGCTTTTTAATTCAAAATTCTACTAAAAAATTAAACCACTAAAAAATAATTAAAATCATTTAGCAATCAAAGCACAATCCTATTTTAAATATACGCTAGAAAGGTATTTTATAATATAATATTTAATTTTAATTTTAGCAGGTAATTCTGAATGGGATTATCCTCAATATTTTTAAGATCTTAGTAAGCTTTTTATTCTTTTCAGGACATTTATCCATCTCAAAGCAGGATATCCGAACTTATGCTTAAATATCTGAGAAAGCAAATACAGGAATGAAAATATCCTTACTTCTGGCTGAAAGTAAAATTCTGGCCGGTGTATACAGAGCAATACTTTTATTTGTAATTCAGATTTTCAGAGTTCAACGGCCATTTAGATCCGGCACCCGGCGGACTGTCATAATTAATTTCCATAGACTTGGGGATTCCGTTTTTACAATTCCTGCAATTCGGGAAGTTCTTAAGCATATCAATAATGACATATACATTTTCTGTTTTGAAGAAACAAAGCCAATTTTTGAAACCTTGCCGAATAATGTTTCAATCATCAGCTTTAGTAAATCTGATTTTCACCTCAATCTCCGGCTCGCAGGAAGTTCAGTCCGCAAAAAACTGAAAGAGATAAATCCGGAACGAATTGTCGATATAACAGGATCCACACTGTCAGCCTCTGTTTTGATATCAGCTACAG
>DATFVA010000284.1:0-3869 GCA_035260565.1 Ignavibacteriaceae bacterium
GCAAGCAGCTTTATTTTTCACCCCGGCTTAGGAATTTGATCCGGATGGGCCGGGGGATTCGGAATGACGATGCTTTATTTGTCTGCAGTCTCTGTGATACGGTGTTGCTTTTTCAAGTTTTGTTGTATCTTATGTTTTAATCAAACCGAAATAATTTGCGGAGCTGGTATGAGAACTTTTTTACAGTTATTTGTTTTTATCTTTTCAGTTTTCAGCTTTAATGTCTATCCGCAGAACTGGGCGACTGTGGGGGGGAATAATCAGAGGAATGGACTTAGTAAGATCGTCGGACCAGACAGCATTGATTCTCCTGCATGGACGGTATCTTCCTCTTCTTCTGTATGGGGGAATTCGGTATTTACTTATGGGGATAAATTTGTTACTTCACGGGTCGTATTTTCTCCTTCTTATACTGCAAAGGTGGAATGCCGCAGCCTGACTGACGGCAGCCTGCTCTGGGATAAACAGGTTTACCCCACTTCAATAATGTACGCTGTGGGCTTTTCGGAGTTTGGAGTGTATGCACACGATTATTCGAACGATTCGCTTTATGCTCTCTCCCCTTCCGACGGCTCTGTCCTCTGGTCGGTTTATGAGGATATGTTCGGAGGTAATGCGGGCGTTCTGTTCGCCTGCAACGGAGATCCTGTTGTGAGGGGGAAAAGAATCGACAAATATACCGGTAAGGTTGTATGGGATTATGATTATATAATTCCTGTTGCTCCTAATGCCGGCTATGCGGCTTATCAGAATACTTTTTATCATTATAAGGGTGCAATAAATACTGCAAAAACGGTGTTTGCCCTCGATATGGAAACGGGCGGCTTTAAGTATGAATCGGATCCGCTTGATGGCGATGCCGACCAGGAACTGCCCCTTACTATCGGCCGCGACGGGACAATTTATATATGCCGCGACGGCGGGAACCTGATTGCCTTAAAAGATAATGGCTCCGGTCTGTCGGTTAAATGGGAGTATGATCCTGTGGGTACCAACCTTACGGGAAATTTCGGCTCTGATTCTGCCGGTAATGTCTATATTATTGATGCTGATGCTGTTAAACTTTTAAGCAAAGATGACGGCAGCGTAATCGATTCTTCAGATATCAGTATTCCGTTCGGATTTAATCCCACCATTTCTGTCGACGGCGAAGGAAGGGTTTATATATGCAATAGCCTGGATGCGGGCGGGAAATACTACTGCTTCAGCGGTGACCTCAGGACGCTCATCTGGCAGCTGGCTGTACCTTATAATTATTACTGCGGTCCTGCTCTTGCAAAAGACGGAACCATGATAATTATCGGCTCCGGTACGGAAATTAAAGCTTTCAGACCAAACAGGCAGTTGAAGCCGGTCGCCGATTTTACAACCGATTCTGTACTTGTATATGCAGGCACAGTCTTGAATTTTTATGACCAGTCCTCTTTTCAGCCCTCAGCCTGGCAGTGGAGCTTCCCCGGCGGAACGCCCGCATCTTCTTCCGATCAGAACCCGGCAGATATTGTTTATGCAGTCCCGGGAGATTATGAGGTCTCGCTGGCTGTATCTAATTCGCTTGGAGCTGACTCGCTGATCAAGACCTGCTATATCACTGTCCTTCCCCCGGTTTCGGCTGCTGAAGAAGGAAGTCAGCCTTCGGAATTTTCGCTTTCGCAGAATTATCCCAATCCTTTTAATCCTGTTACGATTATAAATTATCAGTTGACAAATAGAAGTTTTGTTTCATTGAAGGTTTATGATGTGCTGGGAAATGAGGTTGCATCTCTTGTTAATGAAGAAAAACCGGCTGGAAGTTATTCTGTAAAATTTGATGCTTCACGATTAAGCAGCGGAGTTTATTTTTATAAACTAAATGCGGGCAGTTTTGTTCAGACTAAGAAAATGATATTGATGAGATAAAAATTGCCGGACTGAAAGATTACAAAACTGAAAATTTAACTGAGTGTGAGAAGTCAGATACCGGATGCTGCGTCAGCAAAAGGCTTTATCATATAATGTAGCTCTGAGGGTTTAATAAAAGCTGCTGAAAATAAAAATCACTTCTTTTTCACTTTTTCCTTCTTTTCCTGCATTTAATGTTATACATTTATAATAAAGCATCACTTAATAATAAACAAAAGCTGAAAACCTCAATCGGTAACCAGCGAATCCTGCTGCATCCCGGGTTTGTAATTTTCAGCATCATAGGAGTCTATTTTTATGAAAAAGTTCAGATTATTCTTTGTGCTTACTTTTACTGTTATTCTCACGGTCAGCTTATCCTCGCCTGCTCAAACTTCCGGTTACAGGGACAGGCTGAACCAGGTGAAGGATCTGGTTAATTCAAATGAATTAATTATGATATGGAGCCAGGGGGACAATTCGAGTGCTCAGAATTTGCATCAGAGAATTTATGATCTCGATTTAACGCGTCCGGGCGGTGTTGATTCAACACTTGTAAGAAAACCGCTGGAGATTGATTCATCCATAACAGGCAATAAAACTCTTGCGGTTGCCTCAGGGAATTTTCTTGACGGCGAGTATAAAAATATAGTTGCTGCGTGGGAATCGGGAGATAACACTGTCAGGGTTTCTGTTCCTGAAATAAATTCCGGAACTTTATCCTGGACAAACACCAATGAGATAACATTAAACGGACTGGCGTCTTTTCAAAAAAATAAAATACACGTTGCAGCCGGAAACTTTTTCGGTAATTCCCAGGACGAATTTGTAGTCGCTTTCCAGGGGCAGGATACAACAATACATCTTCAGTTATGCGGGTTTAACCCGGGGAGTCTTGTTCCACACCTGCAGGGAAGTATTAATGATGAACAATCTTATAAAGTCAATTTATTAATGAATAATTTTGATGTTGTTACAGGAGATTTTAACAGCGACGGGTATGATGATATTGCATTGCTGTTTCTTAAACCGGTCGGATCAAACAACTGGGCTCTCTGGATTACAATTTATACTATTGATAATAACGGAAATTTTGTAAGAAGGTCCTCTAAGCAGGTTTTTGAAGAACCGGCATATACCGTATATGATGTGAATATAGACGGCACTGCCGGATCATTTGACGGCGATGCTGAAGAGGAAATTGCTTACGGGTTCTCATTTTTCCAGGGGGAACAATCCGGAAATGATACTTACGTTTACCTTCTTGACATAAAGAACAATCTTGATTCAATAATTGTTGATGATTCAAAACGTGTTGCTGATAATTTAGTGGGGCCGAATGAAATACCCCTGTTTAATATTGCCGCTGGTGATCTTAACAGAGATAATCATGATGAGCTGGTTATGATGTCCGGCTCAACATTTTATGTTTATTCAGTTGATAATGATCTCAACGCTCAATACAAATCACAGCAAAGTGCACTGACAACGGGGCTAAACTGGGACAGCGATGCTTTTCTTGCTGTAGGAGATATGGATCTTGACCGGAGTGCGGAAATAGTGATTGCAAAAAATTACCAGGATTTTGAACCGGGAGGATTGCAGTATTTTGAAATGGCTGTGTATAGTCTTGATTCTACATTAACCAACTACACACTAAAAGCAAGAAGAATGCAGGAAGAAGCAATACCCAGAAACAACAACCAAAGAAAATATGCAGTCGCTCTGGGAGACTTTGACGGGGACAGAGTAAGACTTGGAGATCCTGTACACTACAGCCGGCACGGAGTTATGCAGCCTGAAGTAGTTCTGAATACTCCCCCGATTCATTATGATATAATAAACGGAACAACTTATGATCTGAGCGGCTGCTACCCTGATCAGAACTGCGGTTTTTCTTCATCGTATGTACAATCGCAAACCAGCGATACCACAATTACTACTGAAGTACACGAAGACTGGGGCGGTGATGCTACAATAACTGCATC
>DATFVA010000285.1:0-2361 GCA_035260565.1 Ignavibacteriaceae bacterium
TTTCCTGAAAATTTTTTAACGAAATCAATTCCGCTTCCTGTCACAAGGAAATCAATTTCATTTCTCTCCCTGCCGAGTATTTTATCCCTGACAAACCCGCCGACTATATAAACTTTTTGGTCCATTTCAACAGCAGTCTGATATGCGGTTAACAAAAACGGGTATTTTATAAAATTTAAATCAAATTTCATAAATGAGTTCACTCTAAAAAGGTAAAATAGTTTTAATTCAAAAATAACATATAGTTGTTAAAAAATTAATATATTTGTATATCTTCACAACAAAAAATTATTACCAAATGTTTAGGCCAAATACAGATCATATTCAAACTAACATGTTTGGATTTTCCAGCTTCATATCTTCAGATATGTTAAAAGAACTACAAGAATCAGAAGAGATGAAGTTTTATGAGCTAATCTTCTGCAATATAAAAGAAGAAGATTTTGCTTGTCTTTATTCTGAAGAAGATAGCCGTCCGAATGCACCGATAAACTGTCTGGTATCTGCCTTATTGATAATGGACAAACAGAAATTAACATATGAAAGACTATTTCATAACATTAGGTTTAATTTATTAACCAAAATAGCCCTTGGTTTACAGACCTTAGATGAAGTTCCTTTTTCGGAAGCAACTATTTTTAATTTTCAGAATCGGTTATCAGGTTATTTTATTGAAACCGGAAAAAACCTTTTTGAGAAAGCATTTGATCATTTAACACAAAAACAGTTGAAAGAACTCAAGCTCAAGACCGATATTCAAAGAACAGATTCATTTCAAGCAGCATCAAATATAAGAAAATATACACGACTTCAGCTTCTGGTTGAAATGGTAATAAGAATCCACAGAGTAATAACAGAAGAAGACCAGAGGAATTATGAAGAGTTATTTTCTCCATATATAAAGAAGACATCGGGACAATTTCTATATCGTCTTTCATCAGAAGATATACCAAGGGAATATGAACGAATAGGAAAAGTATATAAAGGAATAAATGATAATCTGAAGCCAAAATATTCTTCAGTAGAGATATTCAAGATTTTTGAAAGGGTATATTTAGAACATTTTACTGTAACAAAAGAAAAAATTCAAATCAAAACCAGCGAAGAATTAACAAGCTCTATGATACAATCACCGGATGATATAGAAGCAACATACAGAAAAAAGCACGGTAAAGAATTCTATGGACAGACAGTAAATATAGTTGAAACTTGCAATCCGGATAATCAATTAAATCTTTTAACCGATATATCAGTACACGCTAACAACATAGATGACAGCAAAGAACTAAATGAGAGAATAGATATCATCAAGGAAAAGACTCCAGAGTTAAAAGAGCTTCATTTAGACGGTGGATACCCAAGTAAAGATAATGATAAAAAATTTGAAGAACATTCAATTACTCCGGTACAAACTGCAATAAGAGGCAGACAAGCCGGTGGAGTAGAAATTAAAATAGAACAAATTAGTTCCGAAGGATCTGTTGGAGAAAATAAATATTTAGTTGAATGTCCAAATCAAACTGTAGAAAGTAAGGCCTCAAGAAAACGCTTCAAGGCAGAATTTAATCTAAGCATTTGTTCTACTTGTACTCTTGCTTCAGTTTGTCAATTAAAGACAAAGAAGAAATCAAAAGTATATTACTTCACACCGGAAGAATATCTAAAGAGAAAGCGTTTAGAGAACATAGAAAAAATACCGAAAGAAAGAAGAAGCTTAAGAACAAATATAGAAGCCACAGTCTCTGAGTTTACAAGAAAGATGAATAACCGAAAACTTAAAGTCAGAGGATTATTCAAAGCACAAGTATTTGTCTATAGTGTAGGGATAGGTGTGAACTTTGGAAGAATATATCGTTACTTAAGTTCTCAACCTTCTCTGTCAACAACATAATAACTATAGAAAAGAGCTGTATTTTGGTCAATATGTCAAAGAACAAAAAAGTAAATTGTAAGCTCTTGGCTTAAATTGTAAAAACTTAGGACAAAAATATTTAATCTATAAAAATCCTAAGGATTTTTTTATAATAACAAATCTAAAAGCATAGTTTTCTAAATTTAGCTTTTTAGAGCGAAGTCATATATTAAAAAAAATTATATTTATTTATTCATTTATCATAATTTAAGGGGCCAATCTTGTTACCTAGAATTTTAATTGTAGATGATGACAAGCCTACGACGATTTTATTTGAACATTATTTGCGAGACATTTCAAGTGTAGATATAGCGGCAAACGGTGAAATTGCCATGGACTTGATCAATAGCAATAATTATGATTTAATCCTGATGGATATTAATCTAAGAGGGGAACTGGACGGGTTATCTATTACAAAGTATTTAAGAAAAATCGAACGATATAAAGAA
>DATFVA010000286.1:0-3459 GCA_035260565.1 Ignavibacteriaceae bacterium
AGCTATTATACGCAGGAAGACATTGATCAAATATATAGTTCCCCTGTCCGTCTGTCTGTGTAGTATAAACCGAAGGTTCTATACCGCTCTCAGAAAAGTGGAAAATGATAGTTGCACCCGGTACGGGCTTCATATTTCCGCTCCCGTCTTTCGCATACAATTTTCCTTTAGCACCGGCATTTAGCTTATAAAGATATATATCTCTTACAAGACTGACGCTGTAATCTTTGGAAGAAGGGTTCGGGCCTGCAACTTCCTCAATTGAAGGTATAGAAGCTATTGCCTTGGTTTTCGAATAATTACCGCCGGTATAAACGGTTATTTCATATTCACCTGTTCCAAGTCCGTTTATAAAATAGTAACCAAGACTGTCTGTAGTTACCGTTTTTATCTGACCTCCAACAAGGTATTGAATAGTAGCACCGGCGATCCGTTCCTGAGAATAATTATCGGTCACAATACCGTGTACGCTGCCGGCTACACGGCCGTCTGCAGGCGGAATGATATACTCTGTACCCTTATCCCTGCATCCTGCAATAAAGATAAAAGAAAGAATAATTATTACATGAAGTTTACTGAATCTTAACATCACCTTTTTACTCCTCTGTTTATTAGATGATTAATAGAGCATTTAAATTGAGATTTTTAAGCTGTCTAAGTAGCTCCCTTATTTCCCTTTCGGTTTAACATTATAAAAATTAGAACAGGCTGCGAATATTCAGAACACTGTCCTCATCTTCCGCAAAATTCACGTAGGTAATATATGCATTTCCATTAAATAAAATAAGAATGAGTTCAATCTTACAGGTTAAATTTATTTTATACAGATAATGGATTGAGTAAAGAATATTTCTTTTATATTTTAGAACATCAGTTTGAAAGAAGAGGATGAAAACTTTCACCGCATTAACCTGTATCCTTATTTTTTTCCTTACGCATTCAGGCTTGTGTCAAAATAAGGATGTCAAGATTTCAGGTCTTGTCACAGATGCTTCAACAGGGGAAGTATTGATAAGTACTAACCTTTTGCTTTATAAGGATACCCTTAACCTAAAATCTTCACCCTTTCGCGGAACTGTGACAAACCAGTACGGCTTTTATATTATTACCGGAGTACCGGCATCCGATTATTACATCATTGCCCGCTACATTGGTTATAAAACTGTCGTCCGGGAAATTAAACTTGACAGCAGCCGGTCCTCCTTCAGGCTTAACATTGAAATGATGCCTGAAAATCTTCAGCTTGAGGAAATTGTGGTTAAGGGAGAGAAGAAAAAAAATCCCGATGTTAGTACAATAGATATATCTCCAGAACTTCTCAAAAAGCTCCCTTCTCTGAGTGGAGAGGTTGATTTGTTTAAGTCACTCGTACTGCTGCCGGGAGTTGCGGCTGCATCTGAATTATCAAACGGTCTTTATATAAGAGGAGGGTCGCCGGATCAGACGCTGACCCTTGTAGATGGTATAATTTTATATAATGCGGCACACCTTGGAAATTTTGCGAGCACTTTTAATTCCGATGCATTGAAGGATGTTAAGCTGATTAAGGGCGCATTCCCTGCAGAATACGGGGGAAGACTCTCAAGTGTGCTTGACATTAAATTACGTTCGGGCACCAAAGAAAAGAATAAGGGTATTATCAGTCTCGGTGCCGTAAACTCGCATGCAACTCTTGAAGGACCTCTTGGCGATAATGCTACTTACATGGTTTCCGGCAGAAAGATGTATTATGATTTCTTTCAGAAAAAGTTTTCGGGTAATTCATCTGTCCCCCGTTACAACTTCTACGATTTGAATGCCAAAGTTACACGCACTCTTAGCGAACAGAGTATTCTCTTCATAAGCGGTATGTATGACCAGGATAATATTTACAGCCCCCCTGCAAAGTATACGGGTTACGATATCGGATGGGAAAATATGGCTTTCGGTCTGAACTGGATTCAGATCAATGCCAGTTCCGCTTTCCTGAACAGCCTGGTGAGCTATGTCGATTATAAATTTCATTCAATCATAAATGACAGTCTTACTCCGGGATCGCTTTCAAACTATTTCTCTTCCTCTGATCTTAAGGATTTCGACATCCGTCAGAATGTTGAACTGCACTGGAACCAGAACAATACATCCAAGATTGGCTTTGATATGGCTGTGCATCATTACCATTTATTGTACAGCGACGTTTATGATCCCGTTATTGAATCCGATCCGTTCGCCGGTTTCGATCTGAATTCTATTGAAGCCTCTTTATATATGCAGGATGAAGCGCACATTACAGATGATCTCTTTATGAATATAGGCGGCCGGGTTTATTACTTCGACAAACAAAAACACTTAAGTCTTGAACCCAGGGTCTCTGCTGAATATTCGCCCTTTTCACGTTTCAGGGTAAAAGGAGCTTTTGCAATTGCACATCAGTACCTGCACCTGATCGTAAGGAATGATATTGCACTCCCGACCGATCTCTGGTATCCATCAACTGAAAATATTAAACCCGGTAATTCGACACAGTATGTATTCGGTTTAGACTATACTCTTCCGGAATATTTCATTTCAGTGGAAAGTTATTATAAAAGGATGAGAAACCTTTATGAATTTAAGAATAACCCAACGCTCGATCCACGCAACAAGAATATTGATAATCAGTTTACTGAGGGTCAAGGAGAAGCGTATGGAATTGAATTTTTTATAAACCGGACAGTCGGCGACCTGGCTGGCTGGGTTGGCTATACGCTTTCCTGGACACGCAGCAAATTCGACGAACTTAATGCCGGCAGAATTTTTTATCCCCGCTACGATAGGAGGCACGATGTATCTGTAGTTCTTACATATGATGCAGGCATAAGCTGGACATTCGGAGCAACCTGGGTTTATGGTTCCGGCCAGGGATATTCTTTTCCGACGGGACAATTTATTTTTACCGGGGTAGGGCTCGATGAAACAACAGCTATAAGATATAATTATACGGAAAGAAACGGTTATAAGCTTCCTGCTTATCATAAACTTGATCTTAACGCCGCATATAAATTTTTGTGGGCTGACTTAAAGTGGGAGGTGTTCTTAAACATCTATAATGTTTATAACAGGAATAACGCATTCGCTCAATATATTGCTTTTGAGAAAGATGCTGCAGGGAACGACGTACCGAGGCTAAAACAGATAAGCCTTTTCCCGGTCATTCCGATGGCCGGTATAAAACTGGAATTTTAATATGAACCGGATATGTTGTACGGCAATTATATTTCTCTCATTTTTATTTTCCTCCTGCGAAAATATTACTAATGTGGATTCAGCTGTTCCTTACAAAGAATATACAGTTGTCAACGCTGAACTTTCCGCTTATAAGATATTCAAAGGTGTCAGGATAACTCATACAATGCCTCTTGGTGTTCAATATGATATTCAAAAAACTGAGATAAAAAATGCACTCGCTTATCTGCTGGAGGATGGAACCAGGGTTATAAC
>DATFVA010000287.1:0-5853 GCA_035260565.1 Ignavibacteriaceae bacterium
TTAACTCTTACAATGATCTCCTATTTGTGCTTGACGAAAATGGGTATATTGTTGCCGTTAGTAAAACCGGATCCATGAGCCTGGATTTCTCTGAACTTGATATGCGCGGCAGGCACTTGCTTGAATTTGTGAAATTAGAAGAAAAGCCGGCTTTGATGGAAGGCCTCAGGAAAACCCTCATAACAGGCTCTCCTCTCGAATTGGAAGTTACTTTAATTGGAAAATATGAAAATGAGATCCCCTTCCATATTAACTGCGGCCTTATCAAAGATGGTGACAGAATTGAGGGGATGCTTGGCACCTGCAGAAACCTGAAAGAACTAAAAACACTCCGGCATAAAAATATTGAAATAGTAAACAAGCTTACAGAAGCGTCAAGGTTAATAGATATTGAAAAATCCCGATCGGATATTTATAAGGATGTTCTGGCTGATCTTAACAGGCTGAGAAATGATTTTGTGTCCAACCTTTCACATGAATTCAGAACGCCTCTTGCTTCTATTATCGGGTTTGCCGAGACTCTTTTATCGGATAAAGATATGCCGGAAGAAATGCGCACGGAGTTCGATGAGATAATTTTACAGGAGGGCAAGAGACTTGCCAAACTTATTAATGACATTCTTGAATTATCGCGTTATGAACAGGGCAAAATTGAATTAAGTAAAACCGATTTTGATATCTCCGAATTATTGAAGACAGTTGTTGAAGAAATTACTCCCGTGATAGAGAATAAAGGGCTTGTTCTTACCTGCAGCCTCCCGAAGGAGCCGGCATCTCTCATAGCCGACAAGGAAAAAACCAGGCTTATTCTCTATGGAATCTTTAATAATGCTATTAAGTACACCCCGCCGGCAGGCAGAATTTCCTGTATGGTTAAAAATTTCAGGGAGGAAATTGAAGTTATTATTTCCGATACTGGAGCCGGAATCTCGGAAAAAGAATTCCCTTATATTTTTCATAAATTTTATCATTCTTCCAAAGGCAGCAAAGAGTTTATCGAGAATGATATGGACCTCGTGTTTATGAAACAAATAATCGACTTACACCGGGGAGTTATAAGGATACAGAGTGAACCCGGGAAGGGCACTACGGTGCTTATTAAATTACCTAAGAAACTAAAATATAAATAAAACGGAATTTTAGAGTGGACAAAAATGTTTATATAGTTGATGATGAACCCGCTATTTCCAAGTTACTTTCCTATTGGGTAAAAGATAAATGGAAATATGACGTAGAAGTCTTCGACAATGGCGAAGATGTTCTGAAAAAACTGAGCTCGAAACCGGACCTTATACTCCTGGATATAATGCTGCCCGGGCTGGATGGTCTTGAAACGCTCAAACGTATTAAGCATTATGACGAAAACCTGCCCGTAATCATTCTTTCCGCCCAGGGAAGTATTGAGGTTGCTGTGGAAGCGTTAAGGTATGGTGCTTATGATTATTTTCCTAAACCAATCGATCAGCAGAGACTGGAACCTGCTATTAAAAATGCCATTAAAAACTATGACCTGACAAAGGAATTACAGAATCTCAGGGAAAACGTTCAGAAGGAATATAGTTTTGATAATATTATCTCGGCCGACGGGAAAATGCAGGATGTCTTTAAGCTTGTATCGAAAGTTTTGAATAATGATATCACTGTTCTCATATACGGTGAAAGCGGTACCGGTAAAGAGCTGATAGCCAGAGCGATTCATTATAACGGCAAAAGAAAACAGGGTCCCTTCACGGTTGTTAACTGCGCCTCAATTCCCAGGGAACTGCTGGAAAGTGAATTGTTCGGACATGAAAAAGGATCTTTTACAGGCGCTCATCAAAGGAAACTGGGAAAATTTGAAATTGCCAACGGCGGTACTCTTTTCCTTGACGAAGTAGGTGAACTTGAAATGCTCCTCCAGGCAAAGCTGCTGCGCGTAATTCAGGAGAAAGAATTTGAAAGAGTAGGCGGCACTGAGTTGATAAAAACAGATGTACGAATCATTTCCGCTACAAACAGAGATCTTAAACAGGCGGTTGATGAAAAAGAATTCCGCGAGGATTTGTATTACAGGTTAAATTCCTTCCCGATATATATCCCGCCTTTGAGGCAGAGACGCGGAGATATTCTTGTACTTGCTCAGCATTTTCTCGACAGTTTTAATAAAAAACTTGGAAAGAGTATCAAAGGTTTTACGAAAAAATCCCTTAAGTTTATGTATGAATATAACTGGCCGGGCAACATCCGGGAGATGGAGAATACCATTGAAAGATGTATGATTATATGTGAAAGTGACATGATTGAGGTAGAAGATTTACCCGTTCACTTAAGAGCCAACGAAACTTCTGCAAATTCAGATTTATCGGGTGCATTATTTGCTGATGACACAATCGTTCCTTTTGAAAAACTAAAAGAAGAATCAATTAAACATGCACTAAAAGTCACCAGTGGAAATATAGTTGAAGCGGCAAAGAAACTCCAGCTCGGAAGAGCGACTATATACAGGCTGATGGAGAAATACAACATCGAAAATAGATAAAGGCAGTAAAATGGAATTCACTAAAGAAAAATATAATGATGTCCTTGTAGAAGTTGTAAATTTGGAAAGAGCTACATTGAAGGAAGCTGAACAGTTTAAAAAAGTTTTAACGGCGGATATCGAGGAGGGCAATAAGAACCTGGTAGTCGATCTTAACAGCTGCGAATTTATAGATTCTACATTTTTAGGAGCGCTTGTTGTTTCCTTGAAGAAAGCTACTGCTCTTGGAGGAGATTTGAAGCTTGTGGGATTTCAGCCTGCTGTTCATTCAATGTTTGAATTAACCAGGCTGCACAGGGTTTTTGAAGCTTTCCGTTCCCGGGAAGATGCGATAGCAAGTTTTAATTGATTTAATATTTTATTTTATTTTTTTTGACTCGCTCTGCTGCATATGGGCTCATTTCATTGTGGGAACCGGTTAATTTTAATAACCGGCAAATCAGGATACTCTAATGAATAATAACGAAAAAGATATAATACTCGTTATCGATGACGATGTGGTAATCAGGAAATTATTAAAGCACCATCTCGATAAGAACAATTATAAAGTGATTGAAGCTTCAGGACCGGAAGAGGGTATGGAGCATCTTTCTGCAAATGCGGTCGACCTTGTACTTTGTGATGTGACAATGGAAGGTATGGATGGATTCACATTCTGCAGGAAGGTCAGGGAGAATGAAAATTACCGGATAATCCCTTTTGTTTTTGTTACTGCAAAAAGTTCTACAGAAGATAAGTCCCTGGCATTCGACGCCGGCGGGGATGACATTATTACCAAACCTTTCGATGTAAATGATCTGCTGATTAAAGTAAAAGCGCTGATCAAGCGGACAGCTATCTATAAAGTGTATGGCATAAAGAAAAACCTTCAGCAGTCTTTCATCAGCACATCTAATAAAATTCTTCTGGTTGACGATGATCATTCTCTCATTAGAATATTTGAGTATAACCTTAAGAAAGCAGGGTTTGAATGTGAAATAGCCGAATCGGCTGATGAAGCCCTGAAGAAGATGACGGCATTTACTCCTGATCTTATTATTTCAGATATAATGATGCCCGGTACCGATGGTTTTCAGTTCAGGAAAAAATTATTGGAGAATGATGAACTAAGGACAATACCTTTCATTTTCCTTACTGCCAAAGGTGAGGAGGATGATATACTTGAAGGTTATGAACTTGGTATAACGGATTACGTTGTTAAAACAGCAGGTCCTAAATTGGTTATTGCTAAAGTGAACGCAATTCTTAAAAGCCTGGGAAAAGAAAGGTCCCGGGTTGTTACGGAACTGCACGCAGCTGCAGATTCTCTACGTGTAAAGGTTGTACCTGATTCTGCACCGTCATTTGATGGCTTTAAGATTACCCACTGGCATAAGCCGTTCCAGGGAATACCGGGAGGCGATTTCATCGACTTTTTCCCCCTGGATCAAAACAATCTCGCTGTTATACTTGGTGATGTAATGGGTAAAAAGTGGGGAGCATGGTTCTTTGCTTTTGCCTATGCAGGTTATGTACGCACAGCTTTGCGAATGGTTCTGCAGCGTGCTGAGGAATATTCACCCGCACAAATACTTAAGCAGGTGAACAAATCGGTCTATGATGATGCAAAAATCTCGGAAGTATTTGCAACGCTTTCAATTGTGGTAATCAACAAAGAAACTAAAACCGTTAAGTATGCCGGTGCCGGAGACCTGCCCATTCTATATAGAAATTCAAAAAAGGGTACAGTTGAAAAATTGATCTCCGGGGGATCACTTTTGGGCTTTAACCCCGGAGGTGACTTTGATGAACTCGAAATCAGGTTAGAGCACGATGATTTTATTATGATGCTGACAGATGGAGTTATAGAATCAAGGAATGTACACGGTGAACCGATGAAGAGTAACCATCTTGTTGAACTTGTCGGAAGGGTTCGATTAGATGAAGATCCCCTGAACGAAATTGTTAAAGGGATTGTAGAATTTACAGGCGGTAGTTACGAAGATGATATCAGCTTAATTTCTATCAAGGCTGAATAATTATTCTTCTGTACTTGCCTGGAGCTTTTCGGTTCTATCTGCAAGTTTTAACTGTTCGATAAGCTCGTCCAGATCACCTTCCATAATATTTGCTAAATTATATAAAGTTAACCCGATACGGTGATCTGTTACCCTGTTCTGAGGATAATTGTAAGTCCTGATTTTATCACTCCTGTCGCCGCTACCAACCATGAGTTTTCGCTTTGCGGAGATTTCAGCCGATTGTTCTTTCAGTTTCAAATCATATAACCTTGCTCTTAAGACTTTCATCGCCTTTTGCCTGTTCTTGAGCTGAGATCTTTCATCCTGGCATTGAACGACAATTCCTGTCGGAAGATGGGTAATCCTTACAGCAGTCTCAACTTTATTCACATTCTGTCCTCCTGCACCGCCTGATCTGTATATATCGATTTTAAGATCATTCTGATTTATATCGATCTGTACGTCTTCAGCTTCCGGCAATACCGCTACCGATGCTGCGGAAGTATGTACACGGCCGCTTGCTTCTGTTTCCGGCACTCTTTGTACTCTGTGCACTCCGCTCTCAAATTTCAGATCGCCGTAAACATCGTTTCCACCGATAGAAAATACGGCTTCCTTAATCCCCCCCAGCCCGGTATCGTTGATATCCATTAATTCTATTCTCCAGCTTTTTACTTCAGCATACCGTGTATACATTCTAAAGAGATCGCCGGCAAAAAGCGCGGCTTCCTCGCCTCCGGTTCCCGCTCTTATTTCCATAATGATATCTTTATTATCGTTAGGATCTTTGGGCAGGAGCAAAAATTTGATTTTTTCCTCAAGTTTTTGCTCTCTTTCTTCAAGCTCATCAAGTTCTGTCTCTGCCAGTTCTGTTATTTCCTTATCCGAACCTGAGTCGATTATTTCCTTATTACCTTCAATGTTTTTCAGAACATCGCTGTATTCCTCATACGCACTAACAATCTCAAGCAGATCGCTTCTCTCTTTACTAAGACTAACAACTTTTTCCCTGTCACTTAAAATGTCGGGATCTGAAAGCTGCTGATTGATATTATCAAACCTGTCTTTTATTTTCCTTAATTTTTCAATAATTTCCATATACATTTCATAGTTTAAAGAAACAAATATAATAAAGTGAAGCCCGAATTTCTAAAAGATCAGAGATGTTGGTATTGGTACATTTTGGATTTGTTTATTTTATTTCACTTAATCCCGGCAAATGAATAACTGGCTTATCGATGAGTACAATTAAAATATTTGAGAGCTATCACTGATGCCTCAAGTTTTTAATAATTTTGCTTTTATTGATGGAAATAATTTGCATTTAGGAACGCG
>DATFVA010000288.1:0-3681 GCA_035260565.1 Ignavibacteriaceae bacterium
GGGATATTGCCAATGCTTTCAAGGAGAGCCGTATCTTATTATCCTCAATTGAGTTGGGAATTTTTACCATCATCGATAAACATATGATGTCGGCGGAAGAGGTTTCTGAAAAAATTAAAGCAGATCCCCGGGCGGCATCCAGACTGATGAATGCCCTCTGCGCAATGGGCTTATTAAAAAAAGTTAAGGGGAAGTTCTTTAATACCGGCATTGCCTCAAAATACCTTGTTGAAGGGAGTCAGGAGTTTATGGGTGCATTATACCATACAAATCACCTGTGGGATACATGGAGTTTTCTTACAGAATCGGTCATAAAAGGAAGCTCACACAAGGGAGATCAGAACCAATCAGAAAAAACCGAATGGGTTAAAGCCTTTATTGAGGCAATGCACTACCGCGGAGTTCACCAGGCTGAAATCATCGCGATAATGATAGATCTGTCCGGCGTTAAAAAGATCCTCGATGTCGGCGGCGGATCGGCCGCTTTTTCGATGGAAATGGTAAAAAAGAATCCCGGCTCATCTGCTGTCGTACTGGACCTGCCTCACGTCATTCCTCTTACAAAGAAATATGTAGAAGATGCCGGATTATCCGATAAGTTTAATTTCATCGAAGGAAATTACCTCAGCAAAGATCTCGAGGGTTATTATGACCTTATCCTTCTATCGGCCATCGTTCATATAAACAGTTATGACCAGAATAAAAAGCTTATTCATAAATGCGCCGGAGCTCTTAATAAAAAAGGAATGATCATCATAAGCGATTTTATTATGAGTGAGGATAGAGTACACCCGGATTTCGGTGCGTTTTTCTCCTTAAATATGCTGGTTGGTACTGAAGCAGGTGATACTTATACTGAAACAGAAATGAGGGAATGGTTTGAAGCAGCAGGTATCTCAAATATTGAGAGGAAGAATACATCTTTCGGATCGGACCTTCTTATAGGAAAAAAATAAAAGGAATTAAATGGATTTATCAATCGAGAAATTGTTTCGGCCGGTTTAAAATAAAAGATTGGATAGTTTTTCTACAAATATTACTCTGTGTACTTCACTATCCAATCGAATTCTTATACTTAAGTTAATAAGTATAAAAATTGAAGCTGATAAAATTAATTATCAACTTCTGGTATGCAAGATAATCTACTTCATTATAAAATCAATATTTCACATCACTGATTATTTCATTCTAAAAAATCAGTGCTTTTTATCACCTTTTTCCAGAAGTTTCTGAAGGATATATTATTTAGATTGGTGAGTTGAATATTAAACTGAGGGATGATTGAAACCAATGAATACTGCCGGGTCAAAGACATCGTACACAGAATCAGATAAAAGCGTATTTTCACTGCTCGAATCACTACAGATTCCAGTTATCGTACTGAGTCCTGATTTAGACAGGGAAGGCACTGTAAAAGACTTTACCTTCCTGCTTGCCAACGAATCTGCTGCTGCCTCTTACGGTTTGAGCCTGGAAACTGCAGAAGGAAGAAAATTCAAATCACTTTTCCCTTTAAAAGACAATGATGAATTATGGGAAGCAATGCAATCCGTATATGCAACCGGAGAACCCGTTAAACTTATCTCTGAGAATTTGAAGAAAGATTCCGAAAATTTATTTACTCTTAACCATAATATTCAGATTGTAAAACATGAAGGATATATTGTAATTAACTGGATTGCCGAAAATGCAGCCCGGGAAGACGAAAGAATGATCAGGACACTCAAAGAATCCAATGAAGAACTTGAGCAATTTGCCTACATAGCTTCGCATGATCTTCAGGAACCGATAAGAATGGTAATAAGCTTTACGCAGCTGCTTGAAAAGAGGTATGCCGATAAACTTGATAAGGATGCCAGAGAATTCATTTACTATGCAGTAGACGGTGCAACGCGGATGAAGGTGCTTATCGACAATCTTCTCGATTACTCCCGGCTCAACACAAGTCGTAGAGCATTTAAAAATGTCTCAACCAAATATATAGTTGACGATATAATTGAAGATTTCGCAGCAGTGATTGAGGAAAAAGATGTTAAGATCCGGTACGGAGAACTGCCGGAGGTTTTTACTGATGAGTCTCTGCTTTCAAGGCTTTTTACAAATTTATTTTCAAATGCTATTAAATACAACACTAACAAGACCGAGATCGAAATATCAGCTGTTAAAAATGATCCCGAATGGATTTTCTCCATAAAGGATAATGGTATTGGTATAGAAGAGAAATATTTTGAGAAAATATTCAAGATCTTTAAGAGACTTCATGGTAAAACTGAATATCCGGGCACAGGAATGGGACTGGCTATATGCAAAAGGATAGTTGATAAGCTCGGCGGAAGAATCTGGCTCGAATCTCAGCCGGGTTTAGGTAGTACATTTTTTTTCACAATCCCAGTTAAGGAGTGAACAAATGGCAATACTAAATTTAGAACCAATTAATGTGCTCCTTATTGAAGATAACCCCGGAGATATCAGGCTTATACAGGAATCATTGAAGGAGAATAAATTTTTTGCCGAACTAACAGTTATTTCAGACGGTGAAGAAGCTATAAATTATCTGAATAAGAATGATGATTATCCAGATATTATACTCCTGGATCTGAACCTGCCAAAAAAAGACGGCCGTGAGATCCTGATTGAGATAAAAAACAACGATGCTCTTAAATCGATTCCCGTGGTAGTACTAACGTCCTCCAGTGCTGAAGAGGATATCTCAAAAAGTTATCAGAATTATGCAAATTGTTTTATTTCCAAACCGGTAGATCTCGATAACTTTATAAGAGTAATAAAATCAATTGAAAATTTCTGGCTTACAATTGTGAAACTTCCAAAAAATTGAGCGATCATATGGATATACAAGTTGACACAACTGTTATAACGGTATTATTAATTGAAGATAATCCGGGTGACCGTCTGCTTATCAATGAGCAGCTTCGTGAAGGTACTCAATTCTCGAGGTTTTCTGTTAAATCCTGTTCCAGCCTGGCAGAAGGCATTTCTTTAATCAAAGAAGAAAAAATTGCTGTCATCATACTGGATCTCGGACTGCCTGACAGCACAGGCCTCGATTCATTGAGAAAAATAAAGGAGCTCGATGATTCAATTCCCGTTGTTGTATTAACCATAGACAGTTCAGATTTAGTCGGACTGAAAGCGATTCAGTGCGGGGCACAGGACTATCTTGCAAAAGATGAGGTTCAGCCTAAATATTTAACAAGGGTAATAGAATATGCCGTTAACCGGAATGAGCTGGAACAGAAGCTGAAAGACTCATTAAACCTTTATACGAATACATTTGAACAGGCAGCTGTAGGAATGCTGCATCTGTCAACAAATACTGCTTTTATAAAGGTCAATAAAAAGTTCTGCAGCATCACCGGGTATTCTGAATATGAACTGTCCGGTAAATCAATAATCGATATAACTTTCCCGGATGACCTCGAAAAAGACCTGATGAATTTTGAAAAATTGATTTCCGGAGAAATAAAGAGTTACAGTCTTGAAAAAAGGTTTGTTCATAAAAACGGCAGTTTAGTATGGACTAACGTTACCAGGACTGCAATTTTCAATAATCAGGATGAAATAAAATTTGTCTTTACGACTGTAGAGGATATCACTTACAGAAAATCTCTTGCGCTTGAGCTTCAGCAGCAGAAAGATCTGCTGCTCGGGATCTTCGATATC
>DATFVA010000289.1:0-4246 GCA_035260565.1 Ignavibacteriaceae bacterium
CCGGAAATAAGACAGAAAGAGGCATTTCTTGCTGCAGGAATTTTAAAGGCTTCTTTAAGGGAAAACCTCCTTATCCCTGACGGTGATATCGAAAGAAAAAAAGAAAACCTGATGAAGGTTGTCCTGACGATTAGGAAGTTCCGTCCTAAAATCATTTTTGCACCTTATTTCAATGATCGACATCCCGATCATATACATACAAGCCGACTTGTTAAAGAAGCTATGTTCGCGACAGGGCTTTCTAAATTAAAAACTTCCGACAGGGAAATTGCGCAAACTGCATACAGACCGAGGAAACTTTATTATTATATGCAGACATACCAGTTTGAGCCTTCTTTTATAATTGATATTTCCGATAGTTTTCAAACGAAAATGAAGGCAGTGCAGTGCTATGAAAGTCAGTTTCATAATCCGCGCAGTAAAGAACCGGAAACTTTCATCAGCCGGCCGGAATTTCTGAATTATATTGAATCACGTGCACAGGTATTCGGTTTCCAGATTGATAAAAGATATGGAGAACCGTTTTTTTGTGAAGAGAAGATAGAATTGAACCTTTTGGATATGCTTAAGGAATAAAAAAGCGGCTGTATAGAGTCATTTTTTGTTGTAATCCTGAGCCCTGTCTGTCGACCTTCAATAAGTTCTGGGCAGTAAACAGGGCAGGGAGGTATGAGTTTATGCTGAATCTTCGCTCAGACTGTCCGGTTTTTTGAGTTTATTGCTGTTTGGCGATGTTCAATCGGTAGAATTCTGACTTTTCAGTTACTGACGATTTTCGTTTTTCTTAATCTTAATGAATTAGATACGACGCTCACGGAACTCATTGCCATGGCTCCAGCTGCTATGATAGGATTAAGCAATCCTAATGCTGCGAGAGGAATTCCGATTACATTATAAATAAAAGCCCAGAATAAATTCTGCTTAATCGTCCTGATCGTTTTACGGGATAGAGTCAAAGCACTTAAGAGCTCTGTAATATTACCATTTATTAAGGTTATATCGGCACTTTCGATGGCAATATCAGTCCCCGTTCCAATAGCAATGCCTACGTCCGCACGTGCTAAAGCCGGTGAGTCATTTATACCGTCACCAACCATTGCAACAACCTCACCTTGTGCCTGCAGCTTACCGATAATTTCGGCTTTTTCTGCGGGCATTACTTCTGAAAATATCTTTTCAATCCCTGCCTCCCCGGCAATAGCAGAAGCAGTTCTTTTGTTATCACCTGTCAGCATAACAGTCTGAATTTTTTTCTTTTTCAGTGCGGATATTACTTCCTTTGTATCTTTGCGTATTACATCTGCAACAGCGATTAGTCCTGCCAGGTTTTTATCAACGGAGACGAGAATTACAGTTTTGCCTTCATTGCTCAGTGTTTCGATTTCCTGTAGAACTTCAGGGTTAAGATGTATCTCTTTATTTTTCATAAGGGCCGCATTACCGATTATAATTTTTTTATTTCCAGCAGATGCTTCTATTCCGTTTCCAGTAAGGGAATTGAAATCAGTAATTTCATCGAGCTCAATTCTTTTTGATGCCGCGAATTCCACTATAGCCGTGCCAAGGGGATGTTCCGATTTACTTTCCACAGATGCTGCTTTTCTGAGGAGATCATTTTCTTTAATCCCATTTTTGGTTATGATATTCGTAACTACCGGCTTGCCGATTGTAATCGTGCCAGTTTTATCAAAGACCACGGTTGTAACAGAATTTAACCGTTCAAGACTCTCAGCATTTTTAATCATTATTCCGCTTGAAGCGCCCACACCCGTGCCCACCATTATTGCTGTTGGTGTTGCAAGACCGAGTGCGCAGGGACAGGCAATAACCATCACTGCAATGAAATTAAGCATAGCTGAAGTAAATGGCAGTCCGGCTATAAAGTACCAGATCAAAAAAGTAATTACGGCAATGCCGATTACCACCGGGACAAATATCGAAGCGACTTTATCCGCCAGGGTTTGGATAGGAGCTTTCGATCCCTGGGCTTCTTCCACCAACTTAACAATCCTTGCAATTACGGAATCCTTTCCTATAGCGGAAGCTTTTATTGTAAGGCTTCCGTTTTTATTTATGGTTCCGCCAATCACTTTAGTTCCGGCGGTTTTCTCAACCGGGATACTTTCACCCGTGATCATCGATTCATCAACTGAAGAATAACCTTCAATGATTACAGCATCAACAGGGATCTTCTCGCCCGGCCTCACTATAATTATATCGCCGTGAATAACATCTTTTATTGGGATATCAGACTGTATGTCATTCCTGACTACCCTTGCAGTTTTAGGCTGCAACCCGAGTAACTTTTTAATTGCAGAGGAAGTTTTCGATTTCGCCCTTGCCTCAAGAAGTCTTCCCATCAGTATCAGGGTTATGATTATAACCGCCGTATCAAAGTATATGTGTCCTGCTGCATTATTAAGGTTCAGCAGTTCAGGGAAAAGTACCGCAATAGTGCTATAGACATATGCAGTTCCGGTACCAACAGCTACAAGCGTATTCATATCTGCAGAAAAATGTTTTGCGATTTTCCAGGCAGCAGTGAAAAACCTTTTCCCTGAAATAAATATTACAAGTGTTGAAGCAAGGAAAAGGAGTCTGTTTACTTCTGCGGGTGTAAAAGGGATCAGGGTTGAGAACCATTCTGTCATTTCAAGCATACTGATGATCATAACCGGGATTGAAATGACAGCACTAAATATAAATTCAGCCTTTAACTTTTTATAAGCTTCTTTATGCTGAATTTCGGAAGGGGACCCGAACTCCTCGTTGCCCCCGGAACTTTGCTCTTCTTCGGGAGGGAGGAGTTTGTACCCTGCATCTTCAACGACTTCTGTAAATTTCGATACCCCGGTCTGCGCAGGGTTAAAGGATACTGTTACTTTTTCAGTTGCAAGGTTCACATTCACTTCGCCGATGCCATCTATTTTTTTCAGGGCCTTTTCAACACGAGCCACACAGCTGGCACAAGTCATTCCTTCTACCGGAAGAGTTAAAGTTTTAATTTCCTGGGTTTTCATATTCTTTTCTTCAATTAAGCGGCTGGTATCCGGCTTCTTCGATGGCTTTGTATAAATCCTGTTCTGCAACTTTGGTTTCATCATATTCTACAACTGCCTTTCCGATCTTCACATTCTTAACTTTTACATTATCGAGTTTTGATAATCCTTTTCTTACCGCCATTTCGCAGTGTCCGCAGCTCATTCCTTCTATTTTGATTTCTTTTGTTGTCATTTTAATCTCCGTTTTTTGACATTTAATTTTTACGATACAAATATAAGATGCGCAGGAGGTTAAAACGTTATATAATTTTTAGAATAATTTATATGGTGAGCGGATCGCAGGGGCTTATAAAAGGACTTAATTTACTTTATCAAGAGGTTTCCTGATATTTTCGGTAAGGGATTTAAATTGGTTGGCAGTCATACCTGTGACTTTTTTAAATTGTGCAGAAAGGTGAGCCACACTTGAGTATCCCAGCCTGTATGCAATCTCACTCAGAGTCTGCTCACCGTATTTAAGCAGTTCCTTGGCCCTTTCAATTTTCTGGAGTATGAAATAATGTTCAATAGTAATGTTCTCGACGGATGAAAAAAGAGTGCTGAGATAGTGATAATCGGCATTCATTCTTGCTGTGAGATAACCGGAAATATTAACTTTACCGGAAATTTTCTGATCGTCTCTCACCAGTTCAAGGATAAACAATTTAATCTGTTCGATCGTTTTCATTTTACGGTCTTCTATGAGATCGAAACCATTATCATCAAGAACCCGCCTGATATTCTCAATCATTTCATCATCAAGTTCCCCCTCAACATTTACTTCTCCCAGGCTTATGTTTTTTATATTTAATCCCAGCTTCCGAAATTCCTCGTCAACTACCCTGATGCACCTATTACAGACCATATTTCTGATATAAAGGGTGGTTTCGTTCTGTTTTTCGCTTTTCATCTTTATTTTCTGTTTTATCCTTGCCTCAAGTTAAAACAGATAAAGTAATAAAAAAAGGGAATGATGTTTATCATTCTCTTATTGCATACTTGTACAAATTAAATGAAACACTTACAAGATTCTTAATAATATCGGGACTTCCACTTTGTGGAGGATATCACTAGGACAAATCTTTCTATTTTTATTTTTTTTGCTTTACTTTTCTTGGCGCAAGAAAAGTAACAAAAGAACATGCTCTGCAAAAGAATTGCTAAAAAATTACTCCATTTCGCTTCGATAAATGAACTCGTCCCGA
>DATFVA010000290.1:0-6014 GCA_035260565.1 Ignavibacteriaceae bacterium
GTTATGATAGGGGAAATAGGCGGATCCGCTGAAGAGGAAGCAGCTGCATTCATTAAGAAAAATGTTTCTAAACCTGTAGTTGGTTTTATTGCGGGAAGAACAGCACCTCCCGGAAGACGTATGGGACATGCAGGCGCTATAATTTCCGGCGGTAAAGGTACCGCAGTTGAAAAAATCAATGCGATGAAAAAAGCAGGAATTAAAGTTGCGGAAAGTCCTGCCGAAATAGGAAGTACAATGCTGAAAGCTATTGAGAGTTCAGTAAAGAAGAAAACTCCTAAAAAGAAAACTGCGGCATCTGAAAAGACCAAATCCGCTTCAAAGAAAAGCACCAAAACAGTTTCCAGGAAAACCAAAAAGATTGTTAGAGGCATCGGAAAACATAAACTATAACCAGATATCAATCAGGAGATAAATTTGAGTAACAGAACATTAGCAATACTTAAACCGGATTCGGTTCAGAAAAAGTATATCGGACAAATAATTACAAAGATTACTGAAGCAGGCTTCAAAATAAAAGCTATAAAGATGATTCATTTATCAAAAAGCTCTGCTGAAGGCTTCTATGAAGTTCACAGGGAACGGAGCTTTTATAGGGAATTGGTGGATTATATGACTTCAGGACCCTGTATTCCGATTGCACTCGAAAAAGAGAACGCTGTTGCTGATTTCAGAAAACTGATCGGGGCAACAGATCCTGTGGAAGCAGCAGAGGGAACTATTAGGAAATTATATGCAGCCAATAAAGCAGAAAATGCTGTTCACGGTTCCGATTCTGATGAAAATGCAGCAAAGGAAATTCTCCACTTCTTCTCAAGGAATGAACTGCTGGATAATTACAATAATTAAAATTATAAAAGCATAAAGAATTTAGAGGTTGTCTTAAAAGATTTGGCTTTTAGACAGCCTCTTTTTGTTAATGGAAAAACTGAAATTATATTTATTTATTTTTCTGCTTATATCATTCCAGGCCTGCGAAAACCGGAAGCCCGGGAATAATACGGAGGTTCATAATAAGCTGATTCTGGGTTCTGATAAATTGATACATGAAAATATCAGACTGATAAAAAATAAAAAACTTGGAATTGTCGCTAACAGGGCAAGTATATTGTCAAATGGCGTCACACTCGTCGACACCCTCAGTAAAATAAATGGGATAAATATAAGAGCTATTTTTGCTCCTGAACATGGGTATAGTATAAACGTTTCTGCCGGGGAAAATTCTTCTGATTCTGCTGACAAAAATATTCCTGTTTATTCTCTGTATGGCAGATATAGAAAACCTTCACCTGAGATGTTGAAAGACATCGATCTGATCATTTATGATTTACAGGATACCGGAACAAGATTTTATACATACATCACTACTTTGTTCTATGTAATGCAGGCAGCAGCCGAAAACAGGATTCCATTGATTGTGTTGGACAGACCTGATCTGATCGGAGGAAGTAATGTGGAAGGACCTGTCTTAAATACTGATATGAGAAGTTTTATCGGGATGACTCCCCTTCCTATAGTCTATGGGATGACAGTTGGTGAACTTGCAGAATTATTTGCTGGCGAAAACTGGATTGAAGCCGACAGCATTTCTCTGAGAATAATCAAAATGTCGAATTGGAATCGTAAGAGTTCTTTTGCTGATTATAAACTGCCGTGGATAAATCCTTCTCCGAATATTCCCGATGTTGAGACGGCTTTGATCTACCCCGGGATGGCGCTGCTCGAAGGAACAAATGTCTCGGAAGGCCGCGGAACAGAACAGCCTTTTAAAGTAATAGGAGCCCCCTTCATCAACCCGGCAGAATTAATAAACGAACTCGATTCATTAGGACATCCGGGATTATCAATAAAACCGGCGCATTTCATACCCGTTAAATTGCCCGGAAAAGCTGATAAACCAAAGTATGAAAATACCCGCTGTTCCGGCATTCAATTGAAAGTGGAAAAATCGGATGAATTCAAACCTGTTGATTTTGGAATTCGTCTTTTGTTTGCACTGCATAAACTTTATCCCGAAAAGTTTAAATTTGAACCTGCATTTTTTGATAAGCTGGCAGGAGATAAGTCGCTCAGGAAAATGCTGATGCTGAACAGAACCCCCTTAGCTATTGTAGAGTCCTGGAAGTTCGGCATAAAGAGATTTTTAGAAAAAAGATTTCAATATTTACTTTATTAAAGGAAAGAGAATGAAAAAACTTATTTTGATTATTTTAACTGGTTTATTGATATATGGATGTGGAGGAAAATCCGGGGAACAAAAACCTGAAGAACAAAAGGATCAGTTTTCTTTCGATACAACTGATATAAAGGCAAAACCGGTCGAAAATCCCGGCCAATCATTTTATCTAAGATATAAGCTTGAAAAAGGAACCACCTACAGATTCAGGCTGACAGTTATGTCAAAAGATGATCAAACCATTACTTCAAAAGATACTACTATGTCACAGGGTGCCGATCAAACAATGATTTATAACCTTAAATTTACTCCTACTTCTGTAGATGCCGATAGCACACTCGAAATGGAGACAGTCATTACATCAATTAAAATAGACGGCACTTACGGTGAGGAACCCGTACATTATCAATCAGGAGTTACTAAAGATTCTGCCGATATCAGTAAATATGCACAGTATGAATCACTTGTTCAAAACCCGTTCAATATCAGGGTAACAAAGATTGGTGAACTCCTTGATGTGTTCCGTACCGACGGTATAGTCAATAAACTCCTTGATATAAAGGGGTATGCAGATTCACTCAAAAGCGAGGAAAAAGCTACACTGAAAAATAATATAGCTGATGGAGTTATTAAACCTATGATCAGCCAGGTTTTCAGAAAACTTCCACGTGAAAAAATGGGGGCAGATTCCTCCTGGAAAGTTGATCAGCCCGCAACCCAGTTGATGGTGTTCCAGGCACACAATACATCCATTTTCAGGATCAAAGGTCTTGAAAAACTGGAGGATGACTTGATTGCTGATATTGATGCCGGTTTAGAGACGAAGTTCACAGGTGAAAAGAAACTCAGCGATAGAGGTATTAATTACGAATTTAAAGATCCGGTGACTACGGGAGGCGGGAAAATTTATTTTAATGTTTCCAGAGGGCTGGTTCAAAAAACAAAACTAAGCACGTCTGTCTCTCTGGCTTTTAACCTGGAATCCCGTGGAGAAAAAGGTTCAAAGAAAGAACTTATTTCAAATACTAATATACTCGAGTTTATTCCATAGATAATGATGTTTTAAGGCTGTCTCATAAATCTGAATTAGAGAAATAGATTTTAGAATTTGTGTCACAGTAATGTGGATCTTGCAGCGGCAGCTGAGTGTCCCGCCCTTTCTTTCTACCTTGAGGCGGGACGTATCGAAGCCACCAAAAATAAGTTGACGCCTATGCTCTCAGATAGGCAAGCTCCATCAAGTTCATCCTGATACCATTTGGGTTCAGTGTAACAACAGAAATTACTCTTGAGACGGCCTCATTATTATTTTTTTTATGAAAAAAGATATACAGTACCAGGACAAACTGATTTTACTTTACGATGATTCTCTCATCCTTTTTAAATATTACTTCCCTTCTTTATCTCCTAAGACAATCCTCTTCAAAGATATTAAAAATATCGAAGTTCATAAGCCAACGTTGTTTTCCGGAAAATACAGGCTGCAGGGTACCGGAAACTTTAGAACCTGGTATCCTTTTGATGGTTTGCGTCCTAAAAGAAACAAAATCTTTATAATAAAATACGTAGGCAAATGGATGCAGTCCGGATTTACTGTAGAAAATTCGGCGGAAGTGGAATCTATACTCAGGGAGAAAAAAATAGTACACTAATCCGGATAATGATTCTTAAAAATCAAAAAGGCAGAGGATATCTGCCCTTTTGTTTTGATCAGTGCTGTCCAGGCCGGGATTATTTCAGAAGGAGCATCTTCCTCACCAGCGAACTGCCGTTAGTCTCAAGCCGGTATATATAAATACCGCTGGCCAATGAGGTACCATCGAATTTAATGCTGTAACTTCCGGCTGGTTTAAATTCTTTCACGGGATTTCCCACTTTTTCCCCAAGCGCATTGAATATACTTAATTGTACAAAACCGCTGGTAGGTAATCTGTAATTAATAATAGTTGAGGGATTAAAAGGATTAGGGAAATTCTGTTCCAGTGCAAAGACATTCACTGGCTTATAATCTACTGTTGCCACACTACTGGTCGCTGATGTTCCATTAAAGTCAATCTGACGGAGCCTGTAGCAATAAATTCCTGCATCATTTAAATGGTCACTAAAAGAATAATTAACCGGTTCTGTGGAATTGCCCTTACCTTGTAAAAAGCCTATAACAGGCCACTCATTCCCCTTCTTTCTCTCTACAACAAAACCTTTATTATTAGTTTCTGTTCCTGTTGTCCATTTTAATTCGACCAGATTCCCGTCCAGATTTGCTGTAAAATCAACCAGTTCAACAGGTAAAGCAGGCGAAAAAGGCATATATACTACCAATCCATGAGCAGGATCATCAACCTTATGGAAAACATGGTCCTCGATAAGGGTTGAATCATAAACTCCCCAATCATTGTTCTGTGCCATGATATCATTTGTGCAGTTATTGTAAAGATCAAAGACATCGCTGCCCTGGATGTTGTCTCTAATAATATTCAATCCATCATCAGTTGTATCCGCATTTTCTATGTTTCCAATATTAGGATTTGGACCTGCCTGTACAGTTGAACCATTTTGAATGGTAATTCCCCACCAGTTTCCGTGAATGTAATTTCCGGTAATTACGGGTGTGTTGAAAGGACTCCCGTTAACGTTTATACCGCTGCCGGAAGTAAGAACATTAGGGTTTAAGTTATTGTTGTAAATCTCATTGTCCTTTACAACAGCATTGATTATTCCATCAGAACTGCTGTAAAGAGTGATTCCGAAACTGTTATCGTGGATGGTATTACCTTCACAAACCATATTAGAAAAGCTGGCAGAACCGCTGACCCATAAACTAATTCCTCCGGTAACCTGACTTGTACTGCCATAGATCTCATTATTTCTTATAATGGGAGAATTATTTCCCTGCAGTCCAATACTTACCTGGTTTTTAGCGGATGTGTTTTGTGTATTATTATTTGCAATAATATTATTTTCAATATCAGGATTTGAACCGAGATTAATCAGGATTCCGTATTCATAACTTCTTTCAACTTTACTATTCATTATCACAGCATTTGAACTGCTTAACTGGATCCCCCTGTCGCATTTAAATAAATATGAATTTATGATTGAAGGACTGGCATCTATGCATCTTACACCATAGGAAGCGTATTCTATTTTTGTAAATTGAATCATTCCTGAATTACCCGATGCCGCATTAAATAAGATCCCGTCATACGCCCCTGTGGAATCCTGTAAGGGGGATGTAAAATATACTGAGTCGGTTTCGGTTCCTTCGGTTTTAAAGGTTCCGTTGACTTCAAAACCAGCAGTTGAAAAATCAAAGCTGATGGTCGAACCCGCCTGAATATTTACTTCATCATTCGCCGATACATATATTTTTTGATTTAACATATATGCAGGAAAACTTCCTGTCATTACTCCGCCTGAATGTATTACAAGACTGTCGGCATTCCATACTACACCTGTATTTGGTGTTGTATATTGTGCAAAAGTAACGCCTGAACTGATTAAAAAGATTAGTAGATAATTTTTCATTTTTACTCTGGATTAGATGATTAATTGAGTTAATTTCGAAGATACTACTTTATCAGAAGCATTTTCCTTGACTTAATAAACTTTTCCGTATGTCCGGCGTCGGGAAGCGCTTCTATCCTGTATAAATAAACTCCGCTGCTGACTTTTTGTCCGGAGTCATTCTCGCCGTTCCATCTCACACTGTAATGCCCGGTATTTACCTCCCCGTTTACAATTGTGTTAACCTCCCTCCCGAGCACATCATAGATCTTTAATACTATATGCGAATTTTCTTTTACATCGTACCGGATCTCAGTGGACGGGTTGAATGGAT
>DATFVA010000291.1:0-8909 GCA_035260565.1 Ignavibacteriaceae bacterium
TATGAAAGGGAGGACCAGTATTATTATCAGTCACCGGATTTCAACGGTGAAGGACGCCGATAATATTATAGTCCTTTCTGAGGGAAAGATTGCAGAGGAAGGAACGCACGATAAGCTTGTTTCATTGAATGGAATTTATGCCGATCTGCATTACAAACAGCTTCTTGAGAAAGAGTTGGAGGAATTAAAATAATCTGAACCTGCCTGCCGATAGGTAGGCTTAAACTTGAACCAGTCTGCCGATAGGCAGACCAGTCTGCCGATAGGCAGGCCTGAACCCGGAATAAAGATATGGCTAATGATTATAAAAGTGAAGAAGAAGTATTAGGCAAGGCCTACGATTCGAAATTAATGAAGCGTCTGCTTGGTTATATTAAACCATACAGGAAATACATCATTTTTGCAATATTGATGAATATCGTCGTGGCTTCTTTAATACCGCTGCGGCCATACCTTACCAAGGTTGCTGTTGATCAGTATATCACAAAATCGGACTATCACGGACTTGTTGTTATAAGTTTAATTTTGCTTGGAGTGCTTCTTTTCCAGGCCGTAATACAGTACTTCCTTACATATTTTACTCAATACCTTGGTCAGAAAACCTTGTATGACCTGCGCATTCAGCTCTTCGAACATACTCAAAAGCTTGCACTTAAATTTTTCGACAGGACTCCAATTGGGAGGATAGTGACTAGAACAACGAACGATGTGGAAGCTTTAAGTGAACTATTTTCATCAGGCATAGTGATGATATTCAGTGATATATTTAATATTGTCTGGATACTTGTTTTCATGTTCTATATGGATGTGAAACTTTCGCTGGTAACGCTTTCAGTTTTCCCTGTATTAATTTACGGTACATTCCTCTTTAGGAAGAAAGCCCGCGAAAGCTACAGGGATGTCAGGCTTCATCTTGCCCGGCTTAACTCATATATGCAGGAACACGTAACAGGAATAAATGTCGTTCAGATCTTCAGGAAAGAGAAGGATGAACTTAAAAGATTCCTTTCGATAAACGCAGATTACCGCGGCGCAAATGTCAGGTCCGTATTTTATTATGCTTTATTCTACCCCGGTGTGGAAATTTTAAGCTCGATCGCTATCGGGCTGATTATCTGGTATGGAGGCGGTGAGATAATTCATAGCACATTAACGATAGGGACTATATTCGCTTTTCTCCAGTTCACTGAAATGTTTTTCAGACCGATTAGAGATCTCTCTGAAAAATATAATATCATGCAGACTGCCATGGCTTCATCGGAAAGAATATTTAAACTGCTCGATAATCAAACCTTCGTAAAAAATCCCGATAATCCTGTTAAGCTCGAAAAGGTAAAAGGCCGGATTGAATTTAAGGATGTTTGTTTTGCTTATAATGATGAAGACTATGTTCTGAAAAATATTTCCTTCAGAACTGAACCCGGTCAAACCATAGCTATTGTGGGTCATACCGGTGCAGGAAAAACAAGTATAATAAATATTCTGAGCCGTTTCTATGATATTCAAAAAGGCGCTATCCTCCTTGATGGGATTGACATCAGGACGATAGATAAGAGAGAACTCAGAAAATATATTTCAATAGTCCTGCAGGATGTTTTTCTGTTTTCAGGTACTATTAAGACGAACATCAATATGAATAATGATGATATCAGTTTTGAAAAAGTTGTGACTGCTGCAAAACTGGTCGGTGCCGATAAGTTTATTGATGTTCTTCCCGATAAATATGATGAAGAAGTTAAAGAACGGGGTTCTACTTTAAGTGTGGGACAGAAACAGCTGATTTCGTTCGCAAGGGCGCTTGCCTATGATCCTAAAATTCTTGTCCTTGACGAAGCAACATCAAGCGTAGATACAGAAACAGAAATACTTATTCAGCGTGCAATAGAAAAATTGCTCGTCGGCAGAACCGCTATTGTGATTGCCCACAGGCTTTCAACTATTCAAAGTGCCGATAAAATCATTGTTATGCACAAAGGGGAGATCAGGGAGACCGGAAATCATCAGGAACTACTTGCAAAAAGGGGAATTTATTATAAATTATACCAGCTTCAATATAAAGATCAGGAGATTACTAAAGCTGTTTAATTCTACCATCAAAAAATAACCAGGAGAGTCACATCATGGCAAAATTAAGATTTATGACGCTGGCCCGCTTCATTATTGAACAGGAGAAACTGCACCCTGAGGCAACAGGTGAATTATCCAATATTCTGCACGATCTTTCACTTGCTGCCAAAGTTATTTCTCTTGAAGTTAATAAAGCAGGCCTCGTTGATATTCTTGGTTTTACAGGGGATAACAATGTTCACGGCGAACAGGTAAAAAAGCTCGATATCTTTGCACACGATATGCTTTTTCGGGCAATGGATCACGGCGGTCACCTCTGCGTAATGGCATCTGAAGAAGAGGCAGACATAATGCATATTCCTCATGAATTTGACCTTGGGAAATATGTATTATTATTCGATCCGCTCGATGGATCTTCAAATATTGACGCCAATGTAAGCATAGGCACAATATTTTCAATCTACCGCAGAGTAACCCCCGATGGCAAACCCGGTACCCTTGAAGATCTCCTTCAGCCGGGATATAAACAGGTTGCTGCAGGCTATATTGTTTATGGTTCGAGTACAATACTGGTTTATACAGCTGGACATGGAGTTCACGGCTTTACACTTGATCCTTCATTCGGAGAATTTCTTCTTTCCCACGAAGAAATAAAAATTCCTAAAAAAGGAAAAATCTATAGTATAAATGAAGGAAATTATCTCTACTGGCATCCGGGACTGAAAAAATATATTAAATACCTTCAGGAATATGATAAGGAAACCGAACGGCCTTATTCTACGCGTTATATTGGGTCCATGGTTGCAGATATACATCGTACTCTCCTCTATGGCGGAATATTTATGTACCCGGCAGATTCCAGGCATCCGAATGGTAAATTGCGTTTGCTGTACGAATGTAACCCTATGGCGTTTATTGTAGAAGCCGCCGGTGGGAGAGCCTCTAATGGTAAAAAGAGAATCGTTGAAATCCTGCCTGAAAAGCTTCATCAGAGAACACCCATTTTCATTGGCAGTGAACACGATGTTCAGGATGTAGAAGCATTTATGGCAAAAGAGGAGAAAGAAAAAGAAGAACTTTCAACCCAGGGAAAATAAGGTTTTATTTCTTAATTTTGTCGAGCTCCGTACTGATTTTTGAAGCTAATTCTTCAGGAGTTATACCTTCAAGTATAAGTTTATTAGTCTTGACGATTACTTCCGGAGAATCTCCCTCTCCTTTCATATATTTATACAGGCAGAAACCAAGCCGGTTCCTGTCATTCATTATCGGGAGGTATTCTTTTAACCCATCGACTATATTATATACCTGCTTTTCAACAGAATCATCGGGAAACTTGTTTGTTCCGGGTGAAGCTAAAGTTGTCATTAAAGTTCCATATTTGTGACGGGACAAAAATAAGCAGAAGTATTAAAAAGCTCAAATAAATTCAGCACCAGAAACCCGTATTGTACAACCATAATAAAATCCGCGTTCCATTTTTAAACTTGGATGCAAAGGTTAACACCTCGATTTATCGAGGTGCGTAAATATTCAGTTGAGCTGGGATTAACCGTTTTAATTTATCTGCCTTTGGTAGACGGTTTAAACTTTTCATAATCCGCTTGACATTTCGATCCAATGGATAAGATGTTCACTAAAAATCACATTTGAGGAACTTTGTGCCTTTGAGACTATTTGGCAAACAGCCCCCTAACAAAATCTGTGAAAATCTATTAAATCCTTTGAGATCTGTATCTATTATTAACCTCAATTTCAAGATTAATGCTTTTTGATTAAATTTACCCGGTATATGAAGAATGAAACTGGTATACCGGACTTTTCCGGTAAAAAAATCCTGATGATCAGGCTTAGTTCCCTCGGAGATATCCTCCTCGCCACTCCTCTTATCAGAACACTTGAAGAGAAATTCGAAAATGTCATGATAGATTTTGTGGTTAAAAGACAATATCAATCGGCTTTGATGCATAATCCTCATATATCTAACCTGGTTTTGTACGACAGGGAAAAGGATAAGGTCAGAAAACTCCTTGCAGATTTACAGGAAACCGGATACGATGCTGTAATTGATCTTCAGAATAATTTCCGCTCAGCTGAAATAAGAAAAGCGCTTAGTTCTAAGGAGTACATCTTTAATAAAAGAACGCTCGATAAATTTCTCCTCGTCAATTTTAAGATCAACAGGCTTCAGGATGCTCCCGGGATACCTGAAAGGTACGCTATGGCGGTACCGGGACTCCGACTTGATGAAAAAGGCCTTGAACTTTACACCCGAAAAGCTGCTTCTCCTGCTATTTCCGGAATCAAAAATCTTATTGGTGTAGCTCCCGGCTCCCGGCATTTTACCAAGATGTGGCCTGTTGAATACTATCAAAAGCTGGGAATTCAGTTCTCAAAAAAAGGATACCGTTTAGCCCTGCTGGGAGGTAAAGGCGACCTTACTGTGTGTACCGAAATCTCAGAAAAGATTCCAGGTTCCATCAATCTTTGTAATGAGGATGACCTTCTTCAGACAGCCGCCGATATGAAAAACTGTATTGCTGTTGTCTGCAACGACTCGGGGATGATGCATACTGCTTGTGCGGTTGGTATTCCTGTGTTGACGTTTTTCGGCTCGACAGTCAGGGAGTTCGGCTTTATTCCTTACAAAAACAGGAATTTAATTTTAGAAAACAAATCCCTAACTTGCAGGCCTTGTTCTCATATAGGAAGGGAACGATGTCCAAAAGGCCATTTCAAGTGTATGCTCGAAATTACCCCTGAGAGGGCATATGAAGCACTAATGACTCTTGTAGAAGACTGATGAAATCACTCTGGAAAATTCTATATAATGTTTTAATAATTCCGCCGCTTTATATTTTCCTTCAGCTGGGAGCAATATTTAATTCTAAAATTAAAAGGGGAATTAAAGGCAGAAAAAGAATCTTTGAGGAACTGATCCTGAATGCTGCATCTCTTGATAAGTCTAAAAAACTTATCTGGTTCCATTCATCTTCTCTTGGAGAATTCGAACAGGCCAAACCTATTATCCAGGAATTAAAAAAAGATTCCGCCGTAAATATCCTCATAACTTTCTTTTCTCCTTCGGGGTATGAGAACTCCCGTAAATATCCTTATGCCGATCTTGTTTCATACCTGCCGTTCGACAGCATGACTTATGCGGAAAGATTTATCTCTATCGTCCGTCCCGACCTTGCTATACTGATGAGATATGATATCTGGCCGAATCACATATGGGCCATGAAGAAAAGAAGTATTCCCTGCTTTATTGTTGATGCAACCATGAAGAAAAATTCACCCCGTAAAATTCCGTTAATTAAAACCTTTCATAAAATGTTGTTCGGTGATGTGTCGAGGATTCTGACCGTCTCGGATCAGGATGTCGAGGGGTTTAGGGACTTTAAAATAGAAAATGTTAAACTAACCGCGGTGGGCGATACCCGTTTTGACAGGGTTTATGAAAAAAGCCTTGCTGCAAAAGCGAAAAATATCATCAGGGAAGGTTTGTTCAATAATAAAAAAGTTTTCGTGGCCGGAAGTACGTGGGATTTGGACGAAAACGTTATTCTTCCGGCTTTTGTGAAACTTGCAAAATATACAAGTGATACTGTAATGATCCTTGTTCCTCATGAACCAACTATAGCAAATCTTGATAGGATTGAAAATGAGCTTACAGGCACAATGAAATCAATCAGGTTTTCTCATCTAAATTCCTATAAGAATGAAAGAATTATCATAGTGGATTCGATCGGGATTCTACTTACTCTTTATGCTTATGCGGATCTCGCTTTTGTGGGCGGCAGTTTTAAACAGAACATTCATAATGTCCTGGAGGCGGCAGTCTATGGCGTGCCCGTTTTGTTCGGACCAAAGATTGATAACTCGCAGGAATCCGGAGAATTATTAAAACGGGGAGGCGGGATGCTTATCAGGAACCAGAGAGAAGCTTACAGGCAGCTAAGGACCTGCTTCAGTAATGAGGCGCTGAGAAATGAAAAAGGTAGAATAGCTGCAGAATATGTAAAAGAAAATCTCGGCGCAACTAAAAAAATACTCAAAGAAATTTACGAGGTAATTTAACCCAATTACAAATTACTGATTTCTAATTACCAACTACTACCCACCAAGGTATCTTTCCTTTAATATTTTCAAATGATGTAATTCATGACCCGCAATGATAAATATAAATGCCCGTACTGTGAACATATGATTATTAGATAGACCCTTCCGCAATAACGTTTTTTCATCGAAGCTTTTAAATAATGCTATGTTTGCATCCCTTAAATGTTTTAATTCATCGGCCAGGCTTGCCAACGATCTTGTATTGAAATCAGCCTCTCTCACATAATCATCCTGTTCGAACCCTGGCAGGGATTTAGTTTCCCCTCTCGCAAAACTCATTACTCTGAATGAATGTACCCGTTCGACATCCGCTATATGCCCCAGCACTTCCTTAATGCTCCACTTACCTTCTGCATATGAGTGGCTGCCTTTATCCTCAGGTAACGACCGTATTAGTGACTGAAGCTCATCTCTGCCATCTTCAAGGAGTTTAATTACATTGTCATGCGGGATTTCATTTATGTAGCCTGAATAAAATTCTGCGTATTCATTTGGTTTTGGGAGGTTCATAATATTCCTTTATATAATTCTTAAAATTCCAGGGATCTGCAGCAGACACTTTCTTAGTCCGGTTAAGTAAAAATTATCTCTTTCGGCTGTAATAATTTATTTTTTCCAGACTTCAACTTCGAACAGTCCGTCTGAATTTGCAACTCCCCTAAGCATTCCATTGGTATTAAATGGAGTTGCAAAATTGCCGTCTTTATCTACTGATATTAGTCCGCCGGTATTCTCATTGAGCCGTTCGTATATTAGTTCGTCTGCGGCTTCTTTAAGTGACATTTTTTTATAAGCCATCAGGGCGTTAAGATTAAATGCGATATCGTTTTTTATGAACAACTCGCCCTCCCCGGTACAGGAAACAGCGCAGGTATTATTATCAGCATAAGTTCCGGCTCCTATTATAGGAGAGTCACCAACCCGCCCGGGCATCTTGTTGCCTGTTCCGCCCGTCGATGTTGCGGCAGCCAGGTTTCCGTGGATATCAAGAGCCACACATCCCACAGTACCATGTTTTGATCCTTTAATTTTTTCATACTGCTCAAGCCGTTCGGGAGTATCGAAATAATTGTTCTCTACATATTCAACATTCAGCTGCTTCCCGAAATTATCGGCACCTTCACCGCAGAGAAGAACATGCTTTGTCTTTTCCATTACAAGCCGGGCCAGCGAGATGGGGTTCTTTACATGCTTCACGCCTGCAACTCCTCCGCAGGATAGATCGGATCCATCCATTATTGAAGCATCAAGTTCATGTGTCCCTTCGGATGTGAATACAGCACCTTTGCCTGCATTAAATTTGGGGTCATTCTCAAGGAAATTAACGGCTTTCTCAACTGCATCCATGCTGGTGCCTCCGCTCTCAAGTATTTTCTGTCCTATCGTCAACGCCTCTTTTAGAGAATTCATATATTCTGCTTTTAATGAATCGTCAAAAGATTTATCGAATGTTCCCGCCCCGCCGTGAATTACAATAGTATATTTTCCGCTGTCCTGTGCGTTTGTAACTATTGATAAAGTGAGTGAGATTATTAAATAACTGATGAAGAAAACAATATACTTCATATCCTAACCTTTATATTTTATTCATTTATATTGAGCTTTGCCAGCAGCCGGTCTATAAAAACCTGCTGTGCTGAATAAATCTTCTTCCTTGCATCCCTGACATTAAAGAACTCACCCCGGTCAACTTCGGGAAACTTCTGTCTTTGACCGGAATTATAGGGCCATTCCATTTCAAAAGTATTGCATATGATGTCGAACTGATCAGAATTGTCTGATTCAAATGCCCAGGCGTGGACAATCTTACTATTGCGCTGTAAGGTGGTTCCAAGGGGAATGTAATCTCCTTGTGATTTTATTCCTGTTTCTTCCTCAAACTCGCGGATGGCCGCCTGAAGGAACTCCTCATCTGTCTCAACCAGACCTTTGGGGATTCCCCAGTAGCCTTCGTCTTTTTTCGCAAAGAAAGGTCCCCCGGGATGAACCAGAAATATTTTCAACTCATTACCGGATTTGTGATACATCAATAACCCCGCACTGTTAACATGCATAATCTTTCTCCATATTTTGCAAATCAAATTTCAATTTATTTTATTTCTCCAGAAGTTTAAAGGATTTGTAGAAAAAAATAATATGAGAGTGATTTTCCCGATAGTGTTTTATCTTTTGAATACCACCTCACTTCCCCCGGTGTCCGGATTTACACCGGCTGAAGATTCTGCAAAAATAATATACCTTGTAAAAATAAAATGGCATACGGGTATAATTTTCAATACCAGTCAGGTGGATACACTAATCTGGAAATTCATAAAAGACTTTAAGGCGTTTAGGTATGTCGATATTGGCTGGGGGGATGCGGACTTCTATCAGCATCCCGGCTTTGATCCCGAACTTGCCGCACGGGCATTGTTTATGAAGACCGATGCCGCTCTGCGTGTTGCCGGGTTTAACCGCGGGATTGATGATTACCTGCAGGGCACAGACTATGCTGAAAGAATTATCGTGGATGAAGAAAAATTCGACAGGCTCTGCCGCTATATTCAATTTTTTTATTTCATCGATAAAGATAGTCCTGTAATTCTCAGTCAGCATCTTGATGGAGCAGTTAGATTTTATAAAGCAAAGGGGTGTTATACACTGTTTAATACCTGCAATACGTGGATAGCTGCGGGGTTAGATTATGCAGGGTATAAAATTAATCCAAATATTATTCTGTC
>DATFVA010000292.1:0-11690 GCA_035260565.1 Ignavibacteriaceae bacterium
GCAAACTATGTCGCTTCTAAAGCCGGCGTCATTGGTTTTACAAAGGCAATGGCAAGGGAACTCGCATCGCGGAATATTACGGTAAATGCAGTGGCCCCGGGCTTTATTGAGACTGGTATGACCCAGAAACTCGATGAAAAACAACGGGAGGCTCTTCTAAAAAATGTTCCTCTTGGCAGGATGGGTACCCCCGAGGATATTGCGAAAGTAGTGGGTTTCCTGTGCAGTCCTGAAGCAGATTATATTACCGGGCAGGTAATAGCCGTAGACGGCGGAATGACAATGTAAAATAATTATCTTATTTTTATAAACTTTATTAAATTACACTAACTGAAATAAATTATAGGAGTTACAAAGATGGATGTAGAAGCTAAAGTTAAAGAAATCATTATGGATAAATTGGGTGTTGAGGAATCACAGATAACACCTGAAGCTTCGTTTACAAATGACCTTGGGGCGGATTCTTTAGATATAGTTGAATTAGTGATGGGCTTTGAAAGTGCTTTCCAGGTTTCAATCCCTGATGAGGATGCTGAGAAAATAAATACAGTGGGAGATGCAACCAGGTACCTGAAAGAGAAATTAGGTTAATCTATTAAAAGTCGAGAAATTTATTTTCTCGACTTCACTCCCTCTAAAAGATGATGAACTTTCAATCTTTTAAAGATTTCCTCAATCTATTATTCTCCGGAGAAACTTTATGAATAAAAGACGAGTAGTTGTAACCGGGATGGGTGCAGTTACTCCAATCGGTATAGGACTTGATAATTTTTGGGAAGCTCTTTTAAATGGCCGTAATGGTGTTGAACCTATTACCAAGTTTAATACCGATAAATTCGATACCAGGTTTGCTGCTGAAGTTAAAAACTTTAATGTCGAAGATTACCTCGATAAGAAAGAAGCCAGGAGACTGGACCCTTTTAACCAGTATGCTATCGTTACTGCTATTATGGCTATGGAGGATTCTGGTTTAAGTGACGATGGCGTTGATAAAGAGAGATTCGGGGTCATTTATGGAAGCGGTATCGGCGGAATGATTACTCTGGAGAAGCAGCACTGGCTTTATTTCGAAAATAAGGACCCTCATAAAATCAGTCCCTTTTTTGTGCCTATGATGATCTCGGATATGGCTGCAGGTCAGATTTCTATCAGGTTCGGCCTTAAAGGTCCGAATTATGCTACTACGTCTGCTTGTGCAACCTCCTCCCACGCTATTGCGGATGCCTTCATTTTAATTCAAAGAGGTAGCGCGGACCTGATGATGTGCGGAGGATCTGAAGCCGCAATAACCGAAATGTCTATCGGCGGTTTCAATGCCATGAGAGCATTGTCTACCTGGAATAACAGGTACTCAGAAGCATCCAGACCATTCGATGTTGAAAGAAATGGTTTTGTTATGGGAGAAGGTGCGGGAACCTTGATCCTGGAGGAATATGAACATGCCAGAAAGCGTGGCGCAAAGATTTATGTTGAAATTTCAGGCATAGGACTTACAGGGGATGCTTATCATATTACAGCGCCTTCACCAAATGGAGAAGGAGCAGCACGGTCTATGAAAGCAGCTATACAAGATGCGGGAATAGAACCTGGAGACGTAGATTATATAAATGCACACGGTACAAGCACTCCATACAATGATGTAACTGAAACGAGAGCAATTAAATCTACGTTCGGTGACCATGCATTTGACCTTGTCATTAATTCAACAAAGTCTATGACGGGACATCTGCTCGGTGCAGCTGGGGGTGTGGAGGCAATAGCTACGGTTCTTTCAATGATGAATAATAAAATTCCGCCTACTATTAATCTCGATAATCCGGACCCGGAATGCGATTTGAATTACAGCGCTAAGAAAGTGACGGATAAAAAAATTAAATTTGCAATTAGTAATACATTTGGATTCGGCGGTCATAATGCGTCGATATTGTTCAAAAAAACCGGAGATTAGTTTTGGGTCAGTTTATATCCTGGCTTGTTGAGAAACTAAAGCAGAGCCAGGCAAGAGAACAAACCCGGTATTTTTCCAAATTACTTACACACCGTAAGTTCTCCGAATTGGAATCGGTCACAGGGGTCCCGATTAAAGATAAATCATATTATATCCAGGCCTTGATGCACAGGTCGTTCCTCGAGCAGAATCCTAATTTCGCTGTCTCTAATGAAAGACTGGAGTTCCTTGGTGATTCAGTATTAAACCTTACCGTTGCAGAATATCTCTTTGAAGTTTATCCCGATGAAGATGAAGGTTTTTTGACCAAGGTAAGAGCCAAACTTGTTAACCGGGTAGCACTCGCTGAAGGAGCAGAAAGAATAGGTCTCTCGCGGTTTCTGCTGGTAAGCAAAAATCTTTCATCAACATTCACATATGGCTCCCGTACAGTATTAGCCGATGCGTTCGAAGCATTAATAGGAGCTATTTACCTCGATAATGGATTTGATGGCGCAAGGAATTTTATAAAGAAAAACCTGGTAGAACCAAGTGCTAATTCAGGGGAACATCTGATTGATGAAAATTATAAAAGCCAGCTCCTGGAATATGCCCAGGCAAATAAATTTGAGAATCCTTTTTACAAAGTTGTCAGGGAGGAAGGGCCCCAGCATAACCGCATGTTTACAGTCCAGGTCGAAATAAACGGCCAGGCTTATGGTGAAGGGAAAGGACGGAATAAAAAGTCGGCTGAACAGAGCGCAGCACACGCGGCAATGACAAAAATAAACCAGAGCAACGGAAACTCCTGACCTTAATTGGACATTACCTGTCTGTTATTCATCATTTTTAACATTTTATAGATATAAAACATTCCTTATTTTAGTAAGTCTAAATATTTTTGCAAATTCATTTCAATGAGTAAAATACTATGAATAAACCCGAACATCCGGATAAATTTGTTAACAGGCATATCGGACCTAATGATAGTGAAATAAAAGAAATGCTCGAAGTCGTTGGTGTCAAATCAATTGATGAACTGATCAATCAAACGATTCCGTCACAGATAAGGTTAGAGAAAAGTCCTGAAATAGGTGAACCGGTTTCCGAATATAAATTCCTTGAGGAATTAAGAGAAATAGCCAGGCAGAACCAGGTTTTTAAGCCATATATAGGTATGGGATATAACCATACAATTACTCCCGCGGTTGTACAAAGAAATATCCTTGAGAATCCGGGATGGTATACCCAGTATACACCTTACCAGGCTGAGATAGCTCAGGGGAGGCTGGAAGCTTTAATGAATTTTCAAACAGCTGTTATTGATCTAACAGCATTGCCTATAGCAAACGCATCTCTGCTTGATGAGGGAACTGCTGCTGCTGAAGCAATGAGTATGTTCCATTCAATAAGAAGTAATAAAACTGCAGGTAAATTCTTCGTGTCGGAGGAGTGTTTCCCCCAGACAATAAGTGTTATGAAAACAAGGGCTGAATCCCAGGGCATAACACTTCAAATTGGTAATCATAAAGAACTTAAACTGACAGATGATCTGTTTGGCCTTTTGGTTCAGTACCCGTCGCAAACAGGTGAAATCTATGATTATCAGGATCTGTTTAGTGAGGCCCGGGAGAAAAATATATACTGTGTAGCTGCTGCAGATATAATGAGCCTGGCTCTCTTAAAAGCTCCAGGAGAATTCGGAGCAGATGCCGTTGTCGGCAGTACCCAGAGATTCGGCGTTCCTATGGGTTACGGAGGTCCTCACGCGGCGTTTTTTGCTACAAGGGATGAGTATAAAAGAAATATTCCCGGTAGAATAATCGGCGCAACTATAGATGCTCAGGGCAACCTGGCTTTCAGGATGGCACTCCAGACCAGGGAACAGCATATTAGAAGAGAAAAGGCAACAAGTAATATATGTACTGCACAGGTCTTACTTGCAGTAATGGCCGCCATGTACGCTGTGTATCATGGTCCTGAAGGCATCAGATCAATCGCAGAAAGAATTCACCGGTTGACAGCTCTTCTGGATAAATCTTTAATTGATCTGGGATATAAGCAGGTAAATAAAAATTACTTTGATACACTGAAAATCGTTTTTCCGGAAACTGAGAAGCAAAAGATCTCAGCAATAAGGGAAGAAGCTGAAAAACTAAAGATTAATTTCAGGTACATATCCGATAACTCTATCGGTATTTCAATAGGTGAACCGGCTGATCTGGATGATATTATTGAAATCATAAATGTATTTGCAAAAGCTGCCGGAAAAGAGATAGAAGAAACATCAATTAAAGAAAACGATATCAACACTGAATTTTCAGATAAATTCAGAAGGACGAGTGAATATCTGACTCATCCCGTCTTCAATACCTATCATTCGGAAACAGAAATGCTCAGGTATATGAAAAGCCTTGAAAATAAGGATCTCTCACTTACGCATTCTATGATCCCTCTTGGCTCCTGTACAATGAAGCTAAATGCTACTACCGAAATGCTGCCTATAACATGGCCTGAGTTCTGTAAAATTCATCCGTTTGCACCTGCTCAGCAGACCCTTGGTTATAAACTGCTGTTCAGAGAACTTGAACATCAGCTTGCTGAGATCACAGGATTTGCTGCGGTTTCACTTCAGCCCAATAGTGGGGCGCAGGGTGAATATACCGGTTTAATGGTGATACGTGAGTATCATAAAAACAGAGGAGAAGGGAACCGCAACGTGGTGATCATTCCTTCCTCCGCACACGGTACAAACCCGGCTAGCGCTGTAATGGCGGGAATGAAAGTCGTAGTTGCAAACTGTGATTCGAACGGAAATGTTGATGTTCAGGACCTGCGTAAAAAAGCTGAAGCTAATAAGGAGAATCTTTCTGCATTGATGGTGACTTATCCGTCTACTCATGGAGTGTTCGAAGAGAAAATACGCGAAATATGTGAGATCATCCATGAATACGGAGGTCAGGTTTATATGGACGGTGCAAACATGAATGCCCAGGTTGGACTAACGAGTCCTGCCAGAATTGGTGCGGATGTCTGCCACCTTAATCTGCATAAAACTTTTTGTATACCGCATGGCGGCGGCGGACCGGGAATGGGTCCGATTGCTGCAGCTTCCCATTTAGTGCCTTTCCTTCCTCAGCACCCGGTTGTCGACCTTGGTCATGAAAAAGGTATCCACGCTGTATCTTCCGCTCCCTGGGGAAGTGCCGACATTTTGGTGATCTCTTATGCTTATATCAAAATGATGGGTACCCTGGGATTGGCCAAAGCATCAGAAGTTGCAATATTAAATGCAAATTACATTAAAGCTAAACTTGAACCGCACTTTAAGGTTCTCTATGCCGGCACTAAAGGAAGAGTGGCTCATGAATTAATATTTGATATGAGAAATTTCAAAAACACAGCAAAAGTGGAAGTTGAAGATATTGCAAAGCGTATGATGGATTATGGTTATCATGCTCCTACAGTATCATTCCCTGTTGCCGGAACTCTGATGGTTGAACCAACTGAAAGTGAATCTAAAGCAGAGCTCGATAAATTCTGTGATGTAATGATTTCAATCAGGGAAGAGATCCGGGAAATTGAAGAGGGAAAATCAGATCAGAACGATAATGTATTGAAAAATTCTCCTCATACCTTAAATGTGTTGATATCCGATGAATGGAACCATCAATATACCCGTGAAAAAGCCGGGTTCCCGGTTGAATGGACCAGGAAGGGTAAGTTCTGGCCGAGCGTGGGACGTGTTAATAGTGCCTATGGAGACCGAAATCTCGTTTGCAGCTGTAACCCGATTTCTGATTATATTGAGGAAGCGGTTTCCTGATCTCATTTAATTTTATATTACGGTTCGCCGGAACAAATTGTTTCTGCGAACCGTTTTTTTTATTACCCAATTAGAATTTCCTTAATGAATAAATATTTTCTGATCATTATTTTGTTGAAAACGTGCCTAATCTATGCTCAAATGGAGGACACGGTCAAATTTTCAGATGATTACGCTGTGGTTGTAGATTCAATAAAAATAATAGGAAATGAAACAACAAAAGAATTTGTAATATTAAGGGAAGTTACTTTTTCAGTTGGGGATACTTTAACATCGGAACTTGCAAAATATAACCGCGACAGAATTTATAGTCTTGGAATTTTTAACTTTGTACAAGTTTTTCCCGAAACCGTCAATAATAAAAATTACGCAGTTATTTCCGTTGAGGAAGGCTGGTATATCTATCCTGTGCCATTCCTCGAGGTCAGGGAAAATGACTGGAAAAAACTTTCGTACGGGGCCATACTTGTTGTAAAAAATTTTCGCGGAAGAAATGAAACAATTTCTCTCAGCGGAGCATTTGGTTATAATCCCTTTCTGAGGCTTATGTACTATAATCCCTATCTTGTTCGGGATGAGAATCTCTTCTTTGATATCTCATTGACTTACGGAACCACAGACAATAAAAGCAATATCGCGGCAGCATTATACGGACAGGATTTCAGCCAGAAAAATATTACAGGTTCGGTGCAGCTAGGGAAAAGATTCGGATTATATCAAAGGCTGGCTTTTGATGTGGGCTACTCATATGTGGAAACACCATTCTTCATAAAAGGAATATCCGCTTCAGATTCTAGGATTGATCGTACTCCTTTTGTTTCGCTTGCTTACTCATATGATACGAGGGACCTGGCCCAGTTCCCGAGAAAAGGACTTTTCGGGAGTGCTTCAATGCAATGGAAAGGACTCGGAATCAGTGGTATCAGCTATGATATTATCAGGTTTGATTTCCGGGAATATCGCCCCCTGGTGGGGGACCTGAATGCTAAATGGAGATTCACAACCAGGCTGACAGGAGGAAAGCTTGTGCCTTTCTATGACCTGTCTTATATAGGTTTCGATGAACGAATTAGAGGACATTATACAGAAGAACTGGAAGGGAATAATTATTATATTGGTTCGATGGAACTGTTCTACCCTCTATTAAAAGATATCCATGTAAATCTGGATTTTATCCCCCTTTTGCCGAAATCTTTACTTTCTTACAGGATTGCCTTTTATGCCGAGATTTTCGGAGATGCCGGTGCGGCTAAATTTAAAGGAGAATCTTTATCAATAAATGATTTTAGAAGCGGGTATGGAGGAGGCATTACTTTTTTAATTCTTCCTTATAACGTCGTAAGATTTGAAATTGGCCTGGATGAATATCAAAATACAGAATTTATCTTTAATGTTGCGGTATCATTTTAATCATTATGACCTATAATAAAAAATTAAGTAATATCGAACTGTACTATTCTCCTGCTTCACTGAAAGATAAAAATATAATCAAAATAGAAGGAGAGGAGTTAAAACATATAACAAAGGTGATGCGGCATAATCCCGGTGATGAAATTTTTGTTACTAATGGACAAGGAATTATTTATAAAACTTCAATTATAAAGATAAATTCTGGCTACATTGAGTTAAATATCAGTGAGATATATAACTTCGAAAATTCCAAAGCTAACCTGTTTTTCTGCATACCCAGGCTTAAAAGCACCGATCGAATTGAGATTGCCCTTGAGAAATGTACAGAACTTGGTATAACAAATTTTATTGTATTTGATTCTGACAGAACTATCCGTAAAGGGAATAAACCAGAACGATGGGAAAAAATCATTACTGCCGCTATGAAGCAATCCTTAAGGAGTTATCTCCCGTCTTTAACAATGGCTGATTCACTTGCTGAGATTGCTTCAAAAGATGGAGATATGATTCTTTTTACCCAGGAATCGGAACGGTCATTTTCATATGATGCAGTTAATAAGCAGACAAATTATTATTTTATATTCGGACCTGAAGGCGATTTTACCGAAAATGAAAAACAATTGTTTGCTATGAAGGATTATTATAACCTTGGAAACTACAGGCTACGCAGTGAAACTGCAATAATCAAATGTGCATCAATTCTCTCAATTGCATGATAAAGTTCATTTTTATATTATTTTTATCTATGCTCACTTTTTACTCTTGTGCATCAAGCACCCGGTTTCCTGGCAGGCATTCAGATGATAGTACGAGCGGGGAAAGGGAGTCACGTTATGAGGACAACCGGGAAGTAAATAATTATGATGATGTCCTTGAATCTAGAGTCGGGGTTGCATCATATTATTCTGATAAGTACGAAGGGAGAGCAACTTCCAATGGAGAAATTTTCAGTCAGGATAAACTTACTGCCGCACACCCTGCATACAGCTTCGGAACTATCGTGAGAGTAAAGAATCTCATTAACAGGAAGACGGTTGTCGTACGGATCAATGACCGTCTGCTTAATCCCAATGGCAGAATAATAGACCTTTCTAAGAAAGCAGCAGAAGAACTGGATATGATTAAAAGCGGTATTGCTAAAGTTCAGGTTGATGTCTTGAAATGGGGAAATTCAAAATAATTATCATCCCCTTTCTGCTGCGGGTGGCCTGATATCATTAAAATTTATCACTCTAAAAAAAACAACCCAGTGTTGGGGAAACACTGGGCGCGATCCGTTTACCATCAAAGGGCAGGGGAGGACCCTTTGAAAGGATCAAATTTCTTAAAAATTAGAATTGAATAAGTTAAAATACTATTTAGATATATTGAAGTAAACATTAAAAGAAAATAAAATTTTGTTTATCAATTTGTAGATTAAAACAGCTCTTTAAGTCTTCAATTCTCCTTTCCCCTGATCTTAACCTTCTTCAGAAATTCCGAAAGTTTTTCCGGTTCATTGCCTGCATAAGTTCCATAAGCGTCCACGAGGATCCCTTTAACACCGGAATTGGTTTCCATTGCATACAGGATAGACATATCGTCGGGATTTGATTCGCCTTCAAACCTGTATGTCTTTATGATTTTTATATTTTCGGGAATCAATACTTCTCCGGAATTCCTGGCTGTAAAACCATCCTTTGTCATCCCAAAGTCTTCTTTGAATCCTTTTTTGCTGAGTATTTCAATTACCTGGGATAGGGTACTCATAGTGTGTCCTGATTCCATATCTTTTTCACTGACTGTTTTTTAACTAAAGAATTTATAAAGTTTGGGTATATTAATATTGTGTCTGATCACATTCGGTATTATTTGGGGAATATTGTTGTTCTGTAATTATATTCAAAAAAAATATTCAGTATGAGACCATTGTACGATATTCGCATCGTCCGGATTGGATTTATCTTCATTCTGATACTCATTGTCGGGATCGGAATAGTATCTTACAGAAATTTGGATAATGTTTATACGGCAGCAGAAAGCAGGGGAAATACTTACAAAATTCTTAATAATCTTGAAGAAATCATTTCTGTACTGAGCCGGGCGGAAGAGAGCCAGAGGTCATTTTTGATTACGGGGGAAGAGCATTACCTGCAGCCTTTTATTAATTCTGAATCTGCAATCTCATCGGATCTGAATGAGCTCAAATCACTCGTTTCAGGGAATAGCATAAAAAATAAATCTGTTGACACCTTATCCACTCTTATTAATTCAAGGATGAGGGTACTGGCAAACACAATCGAGCTGAAAAAACTTGGGGACGATAAGGGAACAATAAATCGTTATAAGATGAGGGTCGGCAGTGATATTATGAACAGGGTTTTCTCATTCGTATCTCAAATGAAATCGGTGGAATACAAAGCTCTCGAAGGTTTGGACTTAGCAATAATCAGTTCGGTCAGGGAAACTTTCTTTACAATAATTATCGGTACAGTTTTCAGTTTTATAATATTCCTGGTTGTCTTTTACGCACTGGTCAGGGAAATTCAGGAAAGGGGGAAAGCAAATGAGGCAATTTCAGTCGAGAAGGATTTTTCCGACAGGCTTATTAACAGCAGCATAGATGGAATCTTTGCATTTAATAATAATCTTCAGCTTACCCGGTGGAATCCTGGAATGGAAAGAATGTCAGGTGTCCCAAAAAGCGCTACAAATGAAAAAACTCTTAAAGAAATCATGCCTTCTTTTTTCCAGGATGGTGAGGAAAAATTTTTCAGAAACGCACTGGAAGGAAACCATGTATCGGCAAGGGGGAAATTGATGAAAGACATTCAAAGCGGAAAAGAGTACTATGTTGAAGCGCAATACTCCCCTATTTTAAATAAAGAGGGTAAAGTAGTCGGAGGCCTTGCTGTCCTGCGCGATAGCAATCAGAGAAGGGCTGCCCTGATTAAACTTGAGCAGACTAAGGACAAGCTGGAAGAAATGGTCAAAGAAAGAACAAAAGAATTATCCATTGCCAATGAAGAACTGAAGAAGGAAGTTGCTCAGAGAAAACAGGCACAGGAACAGATAAATGAGTCCCTCAAAGAGAAAATTGTACTGCTTCGGGAGGTTCATCATCGTGTTAAGAATAATCTCCAGATAGTTTCCAGTCTATTGAATCTTCAGGCAGGTTATTTGAATGACAAAAAAATTCTGCAGGTATTTAAGGAAAGTCAAAGCCGTATACGTTCAATGGCATTGATACACGAAAAACTTTATCAGTCCCGTGATCTCGATAAAATAAATTTTTCGGATTATATTGATTCGTTGATACGGGATTTGTTCAGAACCTACCGTTCGCAGCTTAATAATATCGATATCAGGTGCGAGGCCGGTCAGATCTTTCTTGAAATTGACCAGGCTATTTTATGCGGGCTGATCATAAACGAACTGATATCTAATTCTATTAAGCATGCCTTCAAAGACAGGAATCAGGGTAATATTATTGTCAGGCTCTCCAATGAAGGCGAGGATTATCAGATCATCGTTGAAGATAACGGAATCGGTTTTCCGGCTGATATTGATATAGAAAATTCAGAGACACTTGGATTGCAGCTGGTTACCTCCCTCACAGCCCAGATGCTCGGTAAATTAGAAATAAACTCTAATAACGGGACAATAGTAAAAATCTCATTCAAAAATATGGTCAAAGGCAGAAAGTTCTGATTCATAAGTGAAAGTATAATCCGGGTGGAGCAGCCGGGATCAGATCCCTTTTTTTGCAGTGCCAACAGGCCTATAACCAGCCTTCTTGTACCCTTCGAGATATTGCCATATGAACTTTACATAGTTTTTAGACGGGCAGACATTCGGATAATGACAACAGTCAATTTCTGTTATAGCAGACTAGAATCAACTACTTACCTTGCAGTTTTGCAGCTTCTTTTTGAACAGAACTCCACCAATCATTTTTAATAATATCGTATTTAGCTTTTTGCTTTTTATCTAAAATGGATTCGATGGATTTATTTGCTGAGTCACGGGAAGATTGAGCATTACTGCCAAGATAACTAATTAAAACATCCTTAACTTTTGCAGTCTGATCCTTCGATAACAAAACCTTCTGTTGAAGCTTGACAGCCATATCTTCAGCTACCTGACTTTTATCCTGACCGTATAAATTTAGCGAGATTAAGAGAAAAACTGCGGTAAATGCGATTAAAATTCTATTTATTTTCATTATTACCACCTTAGATATTTGCATAATTAAAACTAAGCTCTATTCTCTGAATTGTCAATGTCTTTATAATAGTCATATCGGAAATACCAATTATTGTTTTATAACATATTCGTTGCTAAATTCCTGCCACGCTTAAAACCCCATAATTATTTAATTTTCAACACAAAGGAGTGCTTTATGAGCATTAAAAACTACATGTTGTACATACTTTTTGCTACAGTTGTGATTCCATTTTCATTATTTGCACAACAGTCCGAAAGTAATTCAGCTTTCTTTTCCGATGTTCAGGCTGATTTGAAGGATTCCCAGGAGAAAATCGTTTC
>DATFVA010000293.1:0-5565 GCA_035260565.1 Ignavibacteriaceae bacterium
ATACCCGATGATGAATTATTTAAGGTCCCGTTTGAAACCCTCTGTTCGGAGTTAATTAAACCTGGACAGGCCGATTTGAGTAAGATCAGTTATCTGATCAAATCTTTTAATATGTCATATCATTATTCTGCATCTCTTTACATGTCCGGGTTAAGCGATAACAAGATTACTGAAAGCAGCAGGGATGATGATAAAAAATTCATAGGTTTTGCCCCGGTATTTTCTAAGTACGATAATGATGCGGGCAGACTAAAGAATAATTACGTTTCCGCGTCGGGGAGGGATTCAGGAAGAATGAATAATCAGGCAGCTGATAACGACACAAAAATCAATGAACTGAAGTACAGCGAACATGAAGTGAAATCTGTTGCCGGTTTATTTTCAAAAACCAATACTAATAGTTCTGATACGAGTTATGTCCATGTGGATGCAACTGAAGACCTTTTTAAAAAAGAGATAAAAAATTATAAAATTATTCATATTGCAACTCATAGCTATGTTAATGAATTGCAGCCGGAACTTTCTGCTGTATTATTTGCTCAGCCCCGGGATTCTTCAGCTTCCGAAGACGGAATATTGTATGCGGGTGAAATATACAACCTGGATATAAAAGCGCACCTTGTCGTTTTAAGCAGTTGTGAGAGCGGGCTGGGAAAATTGATTAAAGGTGAAGGCATGATGGCTTTAAATAGGGGATTTCTTTATGCGGGTGCTTCGAATGTAATCTTTTCATTATGGAAAATACCTGATTTACAAACGAGTGAGCTGATGATAGAATTCTATAAACAAATGCTCACCGGGAAAAGTTATAGTGAATCATTAAGACAGGCCAAGCTTGAATTAATTTCAAAACCTTCTTCTTCAAGGCCGCGTTCATGGGCCGGCTTTGTTCTGATTGGTCCCGGTTAATACCAACAACTGTTATTCCTCCCGGAATTAAATATTAATTCTAAAATATTTTTCAATATTTATCCCCTCTCTGCAAATAGTACTTATAGAGCAATAAATCCCTTAAAAATTAAAAATAATTACCAGCACGGTCATTACTCTGAGTGTCATTGCTTCGTGCAGCAATGTGTATGGTATCCTCATTTGTTTTTCGCTCAAGATATTTAAGAGCCCTGTAAAACAGATTTGAATTTGATGCAGTGGTATGCTGAAATTTTGGAATTGCCCGACTTCGATGAACTCCGGTGGGTAAAGTGGAATGGAATAATGTTACAGATAATTCATTAAATAATTATAAACAGGAAGGAATAATATTATGAAATTCTTTGAAAATGCCGGATTGTTTAATGCAGGGGAAAAAGCTCATAGCAGTTTTGTTATTAGTAAGGTTGCCCTTTTTATTTATGCACTTGTATTACTGACAGCCACAGTTATTATGCTGACAGGATGCGGTCAAGATCAGATTGCGGGCCCTTCAGGAGATGAATCATTATTTAAAGGCAAAAGCGGAATGATTGCTTTTTCGAGCTGGAGGGACGGCAACAGTGAAATTTATATAATGAACCCTGACGGTACAGAACTTACAAACCTGACAAATAATTCCGCTTTTGATACCTATCCTGCATGGTCGCCGAACAGCAAACAGATTGCATTTGTTTCAAACCGCGATGGCAACAATGAAATTTATATGATGGATGCTGATGGATCAAATCTGGTGAACCTCACCAACAGCTCTTCGGATGATCAACAGCCATGCTGGATGTCAAACGGCAAGCAGGTTGCATTTGTTTCGAATCGTGACGGCAATTATGAAATTTACGTAGTGAATGTAGATGGTTCAGGTACTACAAGGATCACTAACAATTCTGCGGGCGACGGAGCCCCGTCTGCTTCGCCGAACGGAAATCAGATTGCTTTTGCCAGTAACCGCGACGGCAATTATGAAATATATAAAATCAATTCCGACGGGACGGGCTTTACAAGGTTAACCTATACCTCTGCGGATGAATATGATCCGATTTGGTCGACAAATGGAGACAGGATAGCATTTTCAAGCAACCGTGACAGCTTCTGGCCCGATGTATATGTTATGAACTCAGATGGCTCAGATGTTATAAGATTAACTACTAACCCAAATGGCGATTATCCTCACGCCTGGTCCCCTAACGGAAAACAGATTGCTTTTACAAGTTATCGGGATAATAATGCTGAGATTTACATAATGAATGATGACGGCAGCGATAAACATAATATTACAAATAATGCTTCTACTGATGATTACGCTGCCTGGGGAAAATAATCAAACTATCGTCTTCAATTAGGAAGATGAAGAAGATTAAGCAGTTAGCAGGGCTTCAAGAATAATTTTCTGGTTTAGTCATTATTGAAAATTTTATAACGAAGGAGGCACTATGAATAAGTTCGCGCAATTTACTCTTGTTATTTTCTCCATCTTAACTTTTACGATAAATGCACAGGTTTTCAATGGAGACCTAGTCTTTACTACCCAGGCCCAGGTAGATTTCTTTGGTCTGACCGATTACACTTCAATAACCGGCAGTTTGATCATTTATTATAGCAGCGCTACGGGAACAGGGGACATAACTAATCTTGACAGCCTGCATAGAATAGTTTCAGTCGGAGAGGAATTGAGCATTTTTAATAATGCGAATCTGGTGAATATAAATGGGCTCTCCAACTTAACATCAGTCGGAGCCTTAGCTTCAGTACCAGCTGACGGATCAGTATCAATCGTACAAAATAATTCTCTCACAAATATCGATGGACTGTCAAACCTGCACTATATAGGGGGGACATTGTCCATTTATGACAACGATATTCTCGAAAATATTGACGGTTTACAAAATCTGCAAAATTTCGATGCATTTTTTCAAATTTCAGGTAATCCTTCTCTAACAAATATAAATGGGTTAACCAATGCTCTTCACTCAATCAGCGGGGGTTATGCAATTGGAGGTTTTGCAATCTTTGACAATGATAACCTTGTCAGTATCAGCGGGGTAACTAACATAAGTAGTGTTTATGGAAATATTGACATCCATTCTAATCCGGCTTTAACTAATTTAAATGGGCTTTCCAATCTGCAGTTTATTCATGGCAGTCTGAAGATTTCCGATAACGCTCTTATTGCAAATTTAAATGAATTGTCAGGACTTGAGCTTGTAACCGGAACTCCTTTCGCCGGGCTAACAATAACCGATAATGCCGCGTTAACCAATTATGATGGCCTTAATACCCTGGCAGACAATTGCGGTTTACTAAAACCTTATGAGATCTCAGGCAATGGAACTGATGCACCGGCTTCACTACTGGAAAGATTTGATGCATGCCTGGCAAACACAGCTCCGGTGGCAGATGCAGGTCAGGATGCTGAAGTAATAGCAGGTACGGTTGCTCAGCTTGATGGCAGCGGTTCATATGATACTGATAACGATCCGCTTTCTTTTAGTTGGTCATTCACAAATAAGCCTTCCGGCAGCACTGCAGAATTATTAAATGGATCCGACACCACTTCAACTTTTCAGGCTGATGTTCCAGGAGAGTATACGGTTCAACTTATTGTATATGACGGTTATGTTAATAGCAATCCTGATTTGATTGTTGTAACCGCAATTTCAATTCCTGATGCAATTCAAAATCCTATTGATAGTATCAATGCATTACCCCTCAATGCCGGTAATAAAAATGCTTTAATTTCCAAGCTTCAGAACGCGCTTGCAAAATATAATGCGGGTGATCTTAAAGCAGCTAAAAATATATTGATGGCATACATAAATCAATTAAATCAATTTGTTTCTGATGGCGCTCTTACCCAGGCTGAAGCACAACCGCTAATAGATTATGCGAATACGATAATCAGTGCAATAAACTCTATGCTGCCGAAGATCGCAGAGAATAACGCTGCGGAATTACCCTCAGAATATTCATTATCCCAGAACTATCCGAACCCGTTTAATCCGTCCACTTCAATAAAATATGCAGTTCCTGCAGCTGGATTTGTACAGCTAAAGGTCTATGATATTCTTGGAAGAGAAGTAGCAAGCCTTGTTGATGGAAACCGTGAGGCCGGATATTATGAAATTAACTTTGACGGCTCGAACCTGGCAAGCGGTTTGTATTTATACAGGCTGACCGCAGCTGATTTCGTTTCAACAAAGAAAATGTTGATGATAAAATGAGTTTTCAAGTTATTACTTATTAAAAACCTAAACAATTAATATAATAATCAAAGGAACTTGTTATGAAAATTGATCTTCGATTCAGAGTAAACCAGGTATTATTTATAATCCCGGTTTTATTAATGTTTCTTATTATGTTCAGCGGCTGTGAAAAAGATCAGCTTGTCAATACAACTTTGGGGGATGTAAGTCCGGTTTCGAAAGGCAATAGCGGTAAAATTGTCTATTATAAAGAAGGTGAAATATGTTTGATAAATCCTGACGGAACCGGTTTCGTTAATCTTACAAATAATTCATTTGATGATCATTTTGCAGCACTATCTCCTGACGGACGGCTGATTGCATTTACGACTGACCGCGATGGGAATTATGAAATTTATTTAATGAATACTGATGGCACAGGACTCACAAACCTTACAAATAGTTCATCAGATGAAAATTATACTATCAGTTGGTCTCCGCGTGGAAGACAAATTGCCTTCTCCAGCAATCGTGATGGGAATTATGAAATTTATGTAATGTCTTCAGACGGGACGGGATTAACCAGACTGACCTACAATTCTGCTGAAGATTTATATCCATCATGGTCTCCGGATGGAAGGAAAATTGCATTTGTAAGTTATAGAGATGGAAATCATGAAATATATCTTATGAATCCCGACGGTACCGGATTAATAAATATTACAAATAATGCTTCGGACGACAATTATTTCCCATCCTGGTCGCCCCATAGCGATCAGATTTATTTTACAAGTAACCGTGATGGGAACAATGAAATATATGTAATGAATGCAGACGGTACGAGTTTAACAAGATTAACCAATAATTCTACCGGTGATGCATTTCCATCCTGCTCACCTGACGGCAGACAGATCGTTTTTGAATCTGAAAGAGATTTAAGCACTGGGTTCAGTTTGTATATCATGAATTCCGACGGTACCGCGATATCCACTCTCACCAGCGATCCCGGTTCTGAAATCCTGCCTTTCTGGGGAAGATAATTTGATGCACGCAGGAGCCGGGGTGATCCGGTTCCTGCTGTTAAAACAATATTGGGTATAATATCAGAACAAGAAATAGGTAGCGAAGATTAAAACTATCAATTAAATATGAATCAAAAAGTTTAGTTATTTAAACCATTTCTATCAAATTATCAGTTCTTTATAAAATAAAACTTTCCTATATATAAAACATCATTGCTATCTTCTATTCGCCAGTAATACAATCCTGAATTTTTGAATACTTCAGATGAAACTGCAACAGCAAGGTTTGGAAAGGTTGATTGATCAGGTGAATACCTATAGATTTCCTTCTCCTTGTTGGTCAAAATTTTAATTGTTACAGGTTCATTTTCCAGCATCAACCATTTAAATTTTATCTCTTCATTGTGAAATTTCTGCCCATTTCCAGGAGAAAT
>DATFVA010000294.1:0-3987 GCA_035260565.1 Ignavibacteriaceae bacterium
AAAACTGCATACCAGGGGCTCTCAGTTGCGTTAGGCTATGCCCTTCTTCAGAGAGCCCCTGGTATGCAGTTTTCGCAAAATCGCCTCCTTTATCTCCGGCTATAAGTACCGATGCACAGGCAGTACCTTCCGGGTAAGGCAATGTATGATGTTCATTTACGATAAGAGAACGTCGTAAAGGAATCATCATTAAAGTACCAAGCACACCGCCGAACATTGCCAGCGCCAATATTGTCCAGTAATTAAAATAGCTTGCACCAATGCTCATGCCGGAATCATTCATCGACATAAATAAAAAGGCGGGGAGAGTAAAAACCACACCGGCAGCTATTGACTCACCGGCTGAACCGGTAGTCTGGATTATGTTATTTTCAAGTATAGTTGTCTTAAAATATTTTCTTCCGATAGAAATTGCTAAAACGGCAATAGGAATTGAAGCCGATACAGTTAATCCTGCTTTTAAAGCCAGGAACACAGAAGCTGCACCGAATAAAATTCCGAAAAACGCACCCATCAGAATTGATTTAAGAGTTAATTCAGGGATTGATTGTGAGGGAGAGATATAAGGTTTGAATTCCGAACCTGCAGTATTTTTATCAGCCATTAAATTCTCCTGGTTGCTAAAGAAACAAAATTTAACAGTCGAATATTTAGAAATTTATCCCGAAAAGCAATTATTTGTTTATGGTTTATTGTTTGTGGTTAGCTGCACTAAAAAACCATCTTCCTCATTCCAATATGGCAGATCGCAAAATCATATTTCACAGGATCATCGGGATCGAACTTCTTCAGATTCTCTGTGATCTCCTCTGCCATCCTCCAGCTTACATTCTTAGTTTTAGTCAGTTTTAACTGCCGGCAGATGCGGGCTATATGAGTATCGACAGGTATGATAAGTTTATGTTTCGGAATTTCTTTCCATAAACCGAAATCAAGTTCGTCTTTCCTCACCATCCAGCGCAGGAACAGGTTGTTCCTTTTGCAGGCACTTCCCAGTTCCGGCAGAGGAAACATAAACCTGGCACCAGCACTTAGCTCTTTTTTCCGCTTCAGATTTTTTACCTCATTAATGAAGAAATGAGAAAAACCGGATAATGCATTTTTAATATTTTCATCTTCACGATTATAATGTTTTAAGAAAAGATTTTTTAATGAACCGTATTCAGCGTATGTTTTCTTTAATATGAGGAAAAGATCGGATACATCTTCCGGTGAATAAAATCTATGATAGAGACTTTTCAGTCTTTCATCCCTGGTATTTTTACTGAAGTCAGTAATAAACCCGTAGGGGCTATTACCTGAGACAGCAGCAAATTTATTCAGCGTATTAATAATCTGGTTCACACTGCCATATGCGAAAACTGCCGCAATGAATCCCATCACCTCAATATCCTTTTCATCAGAATAAAGGTGAAGAAACTGAAGCGGGTCGGGAGATATTTTTGTTTTATCGAATACCTTATAGTGGTAATCCAATTTATCTTTAAGCTCCATATAATCAGCTCAAAAGTCTTGCAGCAGCAAATCCGGTTAGAATTGCCAGGAGTGAAGATAATAACGTCCCGATTAACACATATTCTGCAAAGTTTCTGTTCTCGAGTTCTCTATACCTGACAATACTTTTTGCTGCAATAACAAATCCAACCGCAGCAAATTGACCTACAGTAACGAAAAAGAAAATAATAAGCCGCTCCAGAATGCCGATAATTCTCCCTGCATTCAGTTCGGTTTTATCGGGTTCATTTGTTTTTGTAACCGGGATTTTTCCGCTTATTTCAAAAATAAATCTTATGAAGAAATTAGCTTCATTCAAAAGGAAAAAGATGCCGGTGAGAATAATAATCAGATGTAATCCTGAAATACTGATATTCATCTCAGGATTAAACTCTCTGAAAGTATCCTGAGCGAGGGATAAGCACCAGTTATTGAAAGTTAGACCTGCTCCCCTGCTGAAGAACAGCGATATTATAATCAAGATAAGAAAAAGAATAAACCGGATCAGATTCAGCCTGGCCGACTTTTTTTCAATAAATAATTCAATAAGACCGATACTAAATAAAATTACCATCAGGACAAAAAGCTCAAAAGTTAAATTTATAAACATGAGAAAGAATAATTGTATAGCCATCATTATGACGAGTTTAAATAACGTTATAGCTTCATCCCTGAATAATGAGTAAAGCCTTGAGAGCATTATTAACGAAAGAAGGTAGAAAAACATCTTAGCGCTTGACCATGTTATTTATGATGCTGCTGAGGTTTTTTGTAATATCCAGTATTGGCTGGAGTCCGCCGTTTGCAATATTTTTATACACTGCCTGCTCTGAAATTTTAAGTTTATCGGAAATTAATTTAACGGGAAATTCATTTGCAAGCAGGTTCATAATTTCTATCCTGTTTTTTTTCCACCCCTCGATATTGTGCGAAACAAGATAAAGCACGTTCCTTATAAATTCTATTATTTCGGAATTTGCCCCGCTGCTTCTTAAATCAAATAAATAATCTTTCTGTTTTAAATGCATCAACCCTTCCCGTGCTTCATAAAAAGCAGGTCCGTCCATACCTATTGCCTGTTTCCTGTTGATTGTTGTAGTAATTTCCCCTATCCCAAGAGAAAATCTTATCCTTTCAGGATAGCATGTACTTAGAATCCCCCAGATGTTTTTAAATATTTCACCGGCATTAGAGTATACGCACTGGAATTCATCTCCCAGTGTAATAGTCATCGGTGAAAGTATTGAACCGGAATCCCTGTTGATCTTTTTTAGTTCAGCTTTTAGTTTTTGCTGAACCTTGTCACGGTCTTTAATTTTCTTCGATGATACTATATCTGCTATTAATACAATAACCTTCATAATATTGGATCAAATTTAAGTCCCAGATTCATAATAATCAACCATATTAGTTGAATTAATATGTATTAAACCATTCCGGTTGTTTTTATCAAAATTCAACCATTTTTAGTAAATATTGTAAAAATTACTCATCTGGAGGAAAAATACATCAAAAATTAAAGTTGCAATTCGATTTTTATTTGGCAAGATTAATGTTGAAATCAGGGTAGGCTTATTGCATTCAGCATATTCAGGAATCCGGCGCCGGCTCCAGCTCATAATATTTTTAAACTTTCAGGGTCAGATATTTATGCTGATCATTAACAAAAGGAGAAGAAAATGAAAAGGATAAGCCTGCTAATCTGTTTGTTCATATATCCTAACCTTTTTGCTCAGTGGTCCTGGCAGAATCCCCTGCCGCAGGGCAACGATCTTAACTCAGTAAGTTTCATCGATCCAAATACCGGATGGATTGCAGGCATTGAGGGAACCATATTCAAAACCACCGATAATGGAATTTCATGGAAAAACCAGTTCAGCGGTACCGGGGAAACACTCCGTTCAATCAATTTTATTAATTCAGAATACGGCCAGGCGTGCGGGGACAGCGGAGTTATTCTGACTACTACCGACGGAGGAGGCAGTTGGAAACTGCGGACAACCGGAACATATAATAAGTTTTATTCAATATTCTTTCTTGATGAAAATACCGGCTGGGTAACAGGAAGTTACGGAAGCATATTTAAAACAATTGATGGCGGATTGAATTGGTTACAGCAGGAATCCAATACGGAAGACTGGCTGTTGTCGGTATATTTCGAAGATCCGGATAACGGCTGGGCAGCAGGAACATCGGGTACTATTCTTAAAACGACAAATGGAGGAGTTGAGTGGACACCGCAGGTCAGCGGAACCACCGAAGTATTATATTCAGTTCAATTTGTTAATACAAGTACAGGCTGGGTAGTCGGGTGGAATGGTACAATACTAAAGAGCACGGACGGCGGATTGAACTGGCAGCCGCAATCTCCCGGCTCTTCCCCCATCCTGACATCAGTTCAGTTTGTAAACTCAAATGTAGGATGGGCAGCAGGCGCCGACACTGTTATTTATAAAACTACTGATGGCGGTGAAACATGGCAGCAACATGGAG